>JAUSKF010000004.1 GCA_030646995.1 bacterium
AGCACGAACCAATCATTTCTAAAGATCTATTTACAAAAGTTCAAGAAAAACTAGGAATAACGCCAAGGCGACATCCCGGCACACATGAATTTGATTTCACTCGCCTCATATATTGCGGCGCCTGCGGATCGAGCATTTCGGCAGAAGAAAGATTTAAACATCAAAAAAATGGAAATAAACATCGATATGTTTACTATCATTGCGCTAAAGGTAAAGATCGCGATTGCAAACAGCCAGCAATCCGCGAAGAAGAATTATTAAAACAACTCCTATATCTAATAGATAAAGTTGATTTAGACGAATTGGAAGCTCAAGACCAAATCAAGCGGGAGGTGGCGCGTTATCGAAAATTTAGCTATGGAATCTTAGGGCAGGACATCAACTTTGAAAGGCGGCCGATTGATATAGATACAAGGAATTACGCCAAATACATACTCATCGAGGGATCAAAAGATGAAAAGAGGGAGTTACTGTTGTGTCTAAGAAGTAAGATCGAACTAAAAGACCGGCTGATTTCCTTGAAAATAAGCGGGGGTAATTAATAGCATAAAAAATTAACTTACACCTTTAAATTGGGCCTTTGTCTGCCCCACAGATTCGCTTGCGTTAGTACCATCAGAAAAATACAAAGATTGCCAATCATAATCTTTAAACCCATTTTTCACCTTCCATTCTGAATACTCTTCATACGAAAGTGGTGACTTAGATGGCTTACCACCAAAACTGATTAGGGGCGTTTCCGGCTCAATCTTTTTAATGTATTGCTCGGCATCTTCTTTTTTATAAAAACTATCGACTCGATAAAGTGGGTAGCGATTGCAATTTCTATATGTTACAACGCACCAAATGTAATCATTGGGCGCTTTCTCGTGATAAATCCTCGTCCACACGGAACCTTCCGGTCCAGGCTCGATTTCGACTGTGCCTTTGCATAAATACAAAACAAAAATTCTGTCGTCGAAATAGTCTTGGCCTTCAAACTTAATTGTTCCTGATTCTTTCATCTCTTTTGGATAAATTATTTTTGAATGTCTTTAATCCGCTCTTTGACTACTTCCGCAACTGCGTCCGCAATATCGTCCAGAAACTTCTCAATGAGTTGATTCGTGACATAAAACGTCACGAAGTTGTCACGATTAGAGTAGTGGGCTCGTTTGAAGTCGGCGATGATCTGTTTCGGATCAGTAAAGTGCTGCAATCCGTTAACTTCTATATAAAGCTTCGCCTCTGGAATGCCAATATCTACGCATTTATGCCCATCAGAATATTCTAAAGTCGAAGCAATGCTCCTCTTTGCTAAGGCCTCGTGTAATGATTTAGCTTGTGATGTGATAAATTTCTTATCCATATTGTCATACACTAAATACCCTCACGACTTCATCAAAATTCTTAAGCCGATCTTTTTCCCAATCCTCTTGTTTTATGTACAGAGCTTTATAGGCCATTCTACTTTGTCTGTTATTAACATCCTCACACCACTTCTGTAATCGATCAAACTTCAGCTTATCGTCCTCTTCTTCTCTCCCCTTTGTTTCAATTATGAAGACTGTCTTATCATCCTTCTTTACAAAAAAATCTGGATAATAGTTCGCTATAAAACCCTCAGAGTTTTTGTATTCTATTCTAAGAGCATTAGCCTCTTTATTCTGAAAATTCTTCGAAAAAGAAATCACATCGTCGCAATTTTCAATAAAATTTGCGAACTCTAACTCAAAATTACTATCCCCAATAATTTTGTTAAAAACTGACTTTTTAGGAATAAGGAAGGATTTATCATTGACCACAAACGGCCGGGCCTCGCTAATCTTAATATAATTCTTAATTTCGGTATCTCCAGTATCCTGAACCGTAAGCTCATTGATGGCTTTTTTGAATGAATCCTTAATCAGTCGTATATATTCTACTTCTGATAAATTTCGTAAAATATTTAGATCCGATAAATTTATCTGACTATCAAACAAATAATTCTGAACAAATTCCTTGACCTTCCCGAACAAAATAGCATAACAACCAAACAACCGCAGATCTCTCATTACCGCTTGAGCAAAAAATCCTATAACGCTTTGATAATCTGGTTCAATGTCTCCAGTTAGTATGGTCGTATGGTGGGTTTTCTCATCAACTACATCTTTAAATACAATCTCTCTCTTTTGCTCCTCAGAAAAAGTTTTTACCTTAACCTTTTTATTACCAAAACTAGCAACGTCTAACTCCGCAAGGTTTTTGTACTCCCTTTGTATTCTCGGGGACATTACAGGGATCTCAATATCTAGCTTTTCAATATCTTTCTTGGGATTTTCTTTATCGACCTCAATAACCATTGGCGCAATCGGCTTAGCGCCAACCCCCATAGTTTTTTGCTCAAGAATAACTCCCTCCCCCTTGATCGACTCAACGAAATCCATGAAAGCTGGCGTACCAACAACACTCACATACTCTTCAATGTCATCTCTGCCAAAAAACATTCTTCGAAGGCCGCGTCCCAACGTCTGCTCCGGCAAAATCTTCGAGTCTGCGGCGTAAGGACGTAATCCAACAATTGTCGTTACATTCTTAACATCCCATCCTTCTTTAAGCATCATCACCGAAATAATTACCTTAAAAGGACTCTCGGAGCTATCTATGTCGTTTGCCTGCTTTCTCAATAACTCTAATTCCTCTTTATTCTTACCAGAAACATTTTCAGAAATTTCACCACTTTTGTTGGTGTGGATCGTTAGAACTGCGCCTTTTAAATCCTTGAAGTTTGTTTCAATATATTCGGCTACTTCGTCACAATTCTTCGTATCGTCGGTCATGATAAAAAGAATCGACTTTTTACCAGTTGGGGCCAAACTCTCATATGTTTTACGCCACTCCTCAATACCAAGATTGATGTAGTCTCTGTATTTTTCGCTAAATAACGAACTTTGATTTTCTTTAAGCTTAGCCCTACTGGCCGCATCCGGAACAACAGGATTTTTTACTACACGCTGATGGATAGCCTCAACGAGCGGATAGTCAGAAATAGTTTGTACAAAAATCGAACCGTCATTTTTTTTCGGAGTAGCAGTAACATCCAGCTGCAATGCCAACCCAGAACCTTTCTGCTTTAACCTGTTGTCTATATCCTGAATGGATTTAGACCAAGCGGACTGATGATCGTGTAAGTGATGAGCTTCGTCATTAAGCACGATAAGCTCGTCGATGTCGCGAACAATAGTTCCTAAATCAACAGTAGAGTCACTTGTTTTGGTGACCGGCTTATCACCAAGAAAATAGGAGGAGGTGTCTTCGTCTTCTATGCTCGGTTCTTTTACATCACCCTCAAATACTCGGTGAATATTTGTTAGGAAGATATTCCCGGTATCAGAAATATTCTTCAAATCGTCTTGCAGGTGAATCGTAATCTGAAAATCATCCTGCCAATTCTGACCCCGATATCCATTGTCCGGTAAAATGGGATCGGTGAAGAAGATTTTTAGACCCGCAAAGTCATTTTTTATTCTCTCAAATACGATGACGTTCGGGGTTATCAACAAGAAGTTTTTTGCTAATTTAGAGCCTTCTTCGTATTTTTTATGGAAGTATGCCCAAGCAATAATAAGGCTCATTACCTTGGTCTTGCCTGCGCCAGTGGCCATTTTAATCACAAAGCGTAGCCATTCTTCAGTAAACATTTGCGGACTAAGTACGCCTGTGGAGTTATACCGAATCAAATCATACTTATCTTTTACCTGAGCAACCTCATACAGCCAGATAACTGTTTCTAGGGCCTCTCTTTGCGCAAAGTAATAACGAAAATTAAAAGCTAAACCTTTAGCGTCATACAAAATATGCTCTTCCTTAAACCACCAACCTAAAAGTGCCTTTGAAGTATCGCTCGCGCCTTCGTACTGTAGATCTCGCCATTCCTTCACCTTCTTGCGCAGTTCAGCTACAAGAGGCGGCAAAAGCTTGTCATATCCTTTTTCGCGTAAATCTTCATCAGCCGGAAACCACCGAATACCCGGGTCGAGAATTACATAGGGATCTCTGGGAAAATCTTTATGGAGTGCCATTTTATACCTTTACCTCAATTACTCTCGTTGTATCATTACCGAAGATATCTACCACTTTCACGGCGACCTTATAGATTCCTTTAGTCACCTCTTTGGGTGAAGTGACCAGATCAAGATTCCTTTTCTTTTTCGTACGAAAGCTTTGCCATTCGTTATCAAAAACATAATCTCCAGTCCAAACCTCTTTCTCTTTGCCATCTTCTATAACCTTAATAATCTCTTTCCTATCTGCAAAATCTAAATCTACCGCCCAGTAGTCAATCCAATCACTCCATTTTTTAGTCAAAATTTCCTTAGAAACAAGCTCACTCGTTTTGTCTTTTGATATTTTCACTACTTGTCCATTTTCTACCACAATTTTTGATCCTCCAGGACGAAGACCCTCGGCCACTTCGTCCAAATCGTCCTGATTATAGAAAACGGAAAAGTCGGTGAGTTCTATTGAAAGCTCCTTGTTATTCCCCCGGCCTTTGATTACGGGATTCGCCTCGATAAATGCCACGTCATAGAACTTAACTTGTCCCTTCTCTACGGCCTGCTTATCAAACACCTCTCGCGGAATAATTCTAAAAGCAATGTCTACGCCACTATTTTTAAATTCATGCCGGTCAAATCCCATTTCCCAATCAAATCCCAACACATCTACCTTAGTAATCTTTTTATCCTTACATTCTTCCATTATTTCCTCTACGAACTTTTCTGAAACTGGGGCATTAATTGGCCCAACCGCAATCAACCGGTCTCGTTTTTTACCAACAAAGTTTTTAAAAGAATCTACCGGCTCGGCTTTGTATGCAGAAATTATTAATTTCACAAATTCTTTTTCTTTCCTTTCGGCTTGCTTTGATTTCTCCTCTGATCGTAAATCGTTATTTATCGCTAAGAAATTTTCTCTTTCATATCTGCCAACGTTTAATATTTCAAAGGCTCGAAAATCCTTACTCGCTTTTTTCATTTCTCGCTGAACGTCAATTAACCGTTTACGCGCCGTATGTATACTGAATTTTCCCAAATCAGAACCAATCCATTTTCTGCCGAGTTTTTCAGCGACAGCAAGTGTTGTTCCTGAGCCACAAAAAAAGTCAGCGACAAGATCGCCTTCATTGGTTGCCGTCGAGATAATACGAGCCAATAATTTTTCTGGCTTTTGAGTTGGATATTCTAACCTTTCGCCAGACGAACCAGCTAATGATGCGATATTCCAGACATTATTTACCATCGTTTTATCAAAGGTTTCATAAACAACGTTACCGTTCTCGTCACGAAGACTTTGTTTAACTCCTGCTATTTTAACTTCTTTTGCTCTTTTATGGGGCGCGATAGATTCGTACTGGATATTAAATATTTGCTTCCCGTCATTTTTAGCATAATAAAAAATATCATCCGTAGTGTTAGTGAACAAAGGCTTCCGTTTATCCGGAATCTTATTGGGATAATACCAAACAATATTGTTTTTAAAATTTTCTTTTCCAAAAATACCATCCAACAAGAGTCTCATATATGCAGAGACCTTCCAATCACAATGCACGTAAATACTTCCATCTTCTGCGAGTAAGTCGCACATGAGCTTTAATCGCTCATAGATCATAGAAATAAAACTGTCTGCCCCTTTACCCCAAGTATCACGAAAGGCAATCTCTTCTATTACTGACGGCTTTTTAGTAAAACTTTCTTCGTCCTCGCCGTCACCAATTTTTATCTCCATAGAAAAATCTGCTCCTACATCAAAAGGGGGGTCAATATAGATCAACTTCAAGCCGCCCTGCGCTTCTATTTCTTTACGCAACGGGCCATTTTTTAGCGATGACAGAATGAGTTTGTTGTCTCCCCAAATTAGCTTATTCGTCCAGCCAGTTATTTGTCTGCCTGATGTATCAAATAGAGTATTCTGATTGCCAAACTTAGAATCACTTCTCGGCTCGTCTATCTGTTCTATAACCTGAAAAGGCAACACGACATTAGTCACCTCGTTGGTCTTGCCATTCCAAAGAAGCTCAACTTCACGATCGTCGTCGAATAACAAAAAACGATACTTCTCCGGAAGGGGCTTCCCAGCTTCCAAATATTTAATTACGTCTCTTTTCTCGTTGTCTGATAAGTTCATTCTCGTAGCTTTGCTTAAGCTTACATTTTTTTATAACTTCTTGAAAGTTTCAACTCTCCAAACAAAAACAGCCTAGATCGTAATCTAAGCTGTTTTTGGACGCACTAGATCACTCGTACCGAAACTACTTGCTACCTTGCGATATGCTGTATCTTTTTATGTGCTTTCATTACTTCACTAAAAAGTACATCGAAAGCTGTATCCAGTTTTCGCTTGGCTCCTTCTTCAGATAACCCCTTCGCTTGTTTCCATATTACTTTTGGCTGATTTTCCCTCGCCTTTCTTTTCATAATTTATTTTTGTTCGTGATGCCACGAAAGGTGGTTATTGTGGTGTAATTTTATTTCCTTATTATTTTCTAACACTATGCCTCGTTTTAAATTCACTACAATAACTCCCAATGTTTTCTTTGCGTGACAATTGGGACACAAAATCCAAATATTATCCGCCTCCTCGGTCCCGCCGCTACTCTTGTCTATAATGTGGTCCGCGTGAGAAAATTTTCGTTTTGTCCCATCTTCGGAACTATATTCAAATGAAAATCCACAAATCTGGCATGCATAATTTTCTAGAATTTTTATTCGCTCCTTTTGTGCGGCACTATCACAACGAACTCGATAACTTCCCTCCCTCTCTGTATAAGCCTTACCAATCGGCTTAAAATCTTTAACTAATTTAATTAATTCCTCTCGGCTTTTACCCCTCTCGCTTTCTACAACATCATCCGCGGCTAGCATATCTTCAAGCTCCTCTATTTTATTCTCTTGAATTTCAGTATTTCGCTTAACCGCTTTTTTGGCCTCTTCATTGAAGGCGGAACTAAGCCGTCGCGCTACGTTAAATATAAAATCATCAGTGCCCCAACTAAAGGACGGGTCTTTGTATGCAAACGGCTCCGTTACTTGTTTATGCACTTTTTTGAACTCTGGATTTATTTTAATAACGTTACGAATTATCTCAGCGAACTCAAACAGAGACTTGTACCGTTGTCCCTGTGATCCGGAGATAATCATTTCGTAACTAACCATGCCTGCAAAAACTTTGTATTCTTTTGACTTAACGTGAATATGCTTCTCAGGATCATGGGCAGCTAGAAAAAAACTGACAAAGCGGTAGTCAAAATACGATTGTTTCTTATCTTGCGGAAAATACGTATTAATATTATTGATAAAATTATCTATGCGCTCATACACGTTTTTTCCACCGCCAAGTAATTTTCGCAACTCACCACGCACAAATTTAGGATTTTGCCTTGCGTAATCAATAAGCATCCGCTTTGGGAAGTAACTGCCGGACCCAATAAGATTGCGCGTATCTGCCAAGGCAAGCTCAAGCATATCAATAAAATTTTTAGCATCTAGATCAAAATATTTCCGGAAAGTAGCTACTGCTTGATATTTATAGCCCTCGTCTTTTTTATAAAATTCGGGGTCACGAAGTATGTATTCAGCGTACTTAGTTACGTATTCATTTATATTCTTTTCAATAAAATAATTAGAAATCATTGATTTATTTTATCACTCTATTTAGTTTTTATAAAACCGGAGTAAACACCAAAAACCCCCATGATTGGGGTTTTTGGACGCGCCTAGGCCTGCCTGCCGGCAGGCAGGTCACTTGCACCAAAACTAACTGCTCCCTGGGTAGGATTCGAACCTACGACCTTTCCGTTACACTTATCCTTCTATTGCTAGTAGGGGTGGACTATATCATCGTCCCTGCCTACGGCAGGCAGGCTTTCGGGACGCGAGGCGCTTCGTTCTCGACTTTTAGTCGGAACTACTCCCTTGCGGGATAGTCTCTACACCTTCTCCGACTTTGCGTCGGAGCTTGGCTCGGGATTATCCTCCGCCGGCTGGCGGAGCGGACTTCCCCGATTTCACCTCATTTTTCAATCCGCCTTTCGGCGGAAAGCTGCCTAATCGACAGCGGATTGCTCTACCACTGAGCTACCAGGGAATTTGTTTTTTTATGAATTCACGACCACGAAAACTTTTTAATTGTTTTTCTCTCAATAAAGCTTCCGGCCGAGTACTCACTGTTTCAGAGTAGATGAGCTCCCAAGAACCGTCAAAACGAGACGTATAGCCTTTAAACATTTTTTCGTTGTGAAATTTTATTCGCTGTTCCAAGTCGTCAGTCTGGCCTATATAAAATTTCTTATTCTGTTTGTTATAAATGGCGTATATCGTAAACATTTTGTGTTGGCTGCTCTACCTCCGCCAGCTGGCGGAGAGCTACTCCGGAATTTATGAACTGTTTATTATTTTACCGAATTTTTGAAATTTGTCCAGAAGCGCTTTTTAACTAGCTTTTTTCAAAGATTCATGGTAGAATCTGGGAATGAAGATACTCCCAAAGGTAAAAGTGGGTTTAGAGAAAAAGTATCAAAAGGTATTAAAAACTCCGGCTGGTTTTGATTTCTTTGTGGCGATTCACGATTTCGTTGAGTATATAGAAGCCAATAAAGTATTAGCAGGTCACGTGTCGTCTAATGCGAAAGCTAATCTGGCTTTAAACATTCCAAACAAGTACAGCTACCTGAAAATGATTTATCAGGGCTTGGAAGACGCCGATAATACCACCAATGAGGACTTAGGGCATACTCGGTACACCACGCTTTTGGAACTGAAGAAAATCCGCAATAAGGATGTGTCTGATAGCAATTCCTTTTGGAAGAAACGGGAAGTATCCCGAGAATCGGCCGGAGAAATTTACCAACGGCTAAACCCGACCTCGGTATAAATAGTATTTAGTATAAAGTATTCAGTATAGTGGTGGAGCGGATACGGGATACATAAGATCAAAAACGGCCCGGGAGGGGGTGTTTTTGGTTATACTTAAATCGTGAAGGCATCCTCAATTAAATTTATAATACTCGCCGCGACGGCAGTCGTCGCTTCCGGCACGGGCGGATATGGCTATTGGCGACTAAACAAGGGCAACGAACAACTGCAAGAACAGATAGCGGCGCTGGAACAACAACTGGCCGTCGCAACGACAAGTCTGGAGCAAAGCTACAACGATAATTCTACACTGAACCAAATTTTGAAATCCGAGCAGGATAAAAATAATGTTTTTGAGGCAAAGATTAACGAAGTTTCGCTGGTGGTCGGAAGTTTACAGAAATTGAGCGCGACCGATCCGGAATTACTCAAGAAATATTCCAAAGTATATTTTTTGAGTGAAAATTACAGCCCCGCCCAACTCTCCAGCATAGCGCCACAGTTTTTGTATGAGCAAAGCAGGCCACAACTTATTCACTCCGGAGTCTTACCCAATCTACAAAAGCTATTGGAGGCAGCGGACCAAAACGGCAACAAACTACAAATTATTTCCGGCTATCGGTCATTTTATGATCAGGAGGCGCTTAAGTCGGGTTATAAAGTAACCTACGGCTCGGGAGCGAATCAATTTTCGGCCGACCAAGGCTACTCGGAGCACCAACTCGGCACTGCCGTCGACTTCACTACTCCGGAATTGAAAAGCAATTTCCCTGCATTCGAGAAGTCCCTCGCTTTCCAGTGGCTAAGCAACAACGCCCACAGATTTGGCTTTGTGCTTTCTTATCCGAAAGGTAATACCTATTATCAATCCGAGCCCTGGCACTGGCGCTTCGTGGGAGTCGCATTGGCAACTTATCTCCACGACCAGAATAAACGTTTTTATGATTTAGACCAGCGGGAAATAGATGGGTATCGCATAACTATTTTTAACTAGGACGGCGCTTGCAAAAGGCAAGAAAATATATTATTATATATCCAGTTCGTTTCATTAGTACTTCAACCCCAATCAAGGAGGCTGGATGCCTGAGCCGGAACCGTTTGATGTGCGCACTCTTCCAATCTCGGCAATCGTAACTGTCGGGAAAAGACATTATTTTTCCGGTCAACTGGGTCTTTTAGAGGGAAAACTTGTTAAGGGCGGGATTCAGGCTGAACTAAAACAGATTTTCCTGAACATCGAAACCCTCCTGAAACATCACGAGGCCAAGATGAGCGCGATTTTCAAAACGACCGTCTACCTTACGGATATGAACGACTTTGTGGTTATGAATGAAGCCTTCAGGGAAGCATTCCGTGACAGCCCCGAATGGCCGACCAGAACTACGGTTGGCGTCGCCTCTCTGCCGCTGGGAGCAAAAGTGGAAATCGAGGTGATTGCCATCGCTAAACCCCACGAACCCAGCGCTGCAAAACTGCGCGAGAAGCAAGCGCACGATAAAGGGGGAAAACATTGAGCCGATCCTGGGACTGGACTTGCGGTGCATGCGCGGACGGCGAAGAAGATTCCTGCGAGCGGCCGGAGCATTGCTCCAAATCTCTCGAAAAGAAAAGGGAAGCAGCCGAAGCGCTATTTGACCGCCTAAAAGAAGAAGGAAAACTCCCGCCCAAGTAGGGCGGTTTTTTTATAAATAAGATATAATAGAAACAGCTCATTTCATCAGGAGTAAGTATGGAATCGGAACCGCGTCCCGGAATTTACCGACACTTCAAAGGCGGGAAATACCTGGTGTTCTGGGTATCCACAGACGTAGAAAGCGGCGAACAAGGCGTGGAATACTCCTCGCTCTATGGACCACACGTAGGCAAACACGCCCGTCGTCCTTTGAAAAACTTTCTGGAAGAAGTGGACCGCCCCGAGCTGAACTACAAAGGCCCGAGGTTTCGCTCCATGGAGTCATTCGAAAAGATGGTGACCAACTTAAAGCTGCTCCTTCCAAAAATCTGCGGCCGGGAAACATCTGCAGATCCGGGCGATGGCAGCGAAGCAAATCCGCTCTGGGGTCATTGCGCAGTGGTCGCCCTGCTGACGCAGGACTTATTTGGTGGAGAACTACTTAGAGCATCACTTGATGGAACTCCATTCGCCGATATGCGCTCGCATTATTGGAACCAATTGCCCGGCGGGATGGAGTTAGACCTAACGGCACCTCAATTCGGCGATAATTATCCTATCGGCCTACAACCGGAGACACGTACTCGCTCCTACGTCTTATCCAATCCGGACACCAAGGCCCGCTACGAGCTTCTGAAACAAAAATTCACAAAAGCCAAGCCGCCTGAATAAGGCGGTTTTTTCTTGCCCTGAACTTATCGAAGGGTTATTCTTTTTATATATGAAAGAAGAGGAATTCAAAGAAAAGCTAACCCCTGAACAATACCGAGTAATGCGCGAGAAGGGCGAGGAGAAGCCGTTCTCTGGAAAATACTGGGATAGTGAAGACGACGGCATGTACGCCTGCGCGGCTTGCGGTAATAAATTATTTTCATCGGAAGATAAGTTTGATTCCGGTTCGGGATTTCCGAGCTTTAAAAAATCACTGGATACCAAAAAGATAGAACTCATCGCGGATCCAACCACGCCAAGCCGTATGGAACTGCGATGTAAAAATTGCGCCAGTCATTTGGGATATGTAATTGATGGAAAAGAAAAATACTACCAGTTAAATTCATTATCTTTAGAATTAAATCCGGATGAGGAAGATGAAGAGGACGAAGAAGAAGAAAAGGAAGAAGGTAGTAAAAAATCCGACAAAACCACCAAAGTTAAATCGGCCATAAAAAGTATGGCGATGATAGCGGCTACTGCGGCGGTTAGCGTAGCGATAGGGGCTAGGGCTGGATTTTTGATTTGCGAAAATACCAAAGTAATTCCACCAGCTCCAGCGCCAGCAGCTGCGGCAGTCGGCACGAAAACTCCCCCTCCAGCATCGCCCACACCTGCGCCGGCTGCATCCGTAATTGTTCCGCCACGAACGACACCTCCGCCAACCGAACCGCCCGCAGACGGCACAACCCCGTAGGCCTGTTTACAAAATCAGCTTTTGTGCTAAATTCATTGAATAATAAAAATTATGAATAAAAAAATCATCATTGCAGTCGCAGTTCTGTCGCTGGGAGCAGTAGCCAGTCTGGCCGGAGCCACTCATTCCTGGGGCGGCTATCATTGGGCAAGAACCGCGAATCCTTTCACGGTAAAGCTCGGCGATAATCTTGCGAGCGCTTGGGATCCGTATCTCGGCACTACTTCTTATGACTGGACCCTGTCCAGCGTTTTGGATACTAGTGTTGTTCCCGGAACAGTAAACCCAAGAACCTGCAAAGCTATGCCCGGAATGGTTGAGGTTTGCAACAGTAAATATGGAAAGAATGGCTGGCTCGGCATCGCCAGCGTTTGGGTCAGTGGGAGCCATATTACCCAGAGCACGGTGAAAGTAAATGACACTTATTTCAGCACCGCTAAATACAACACCCCGGCCTGGAAAAATCTGGTAATGTGCCAAGAAGTCGGCCATGCCTTCGGCTTGGATCACCAGGATGAGGATTTCAACAATCCGGCGCTTGGAACCTGCATGGATTACACCAGCGACCCGACCCCGAACCAGCACCCGAACCAGCACGACTATGACATGTTAGAGGCGATATACGCCCACTTGGACACCTCTACCACTTTGAGCCAAAGCTCCACGGCTTCTGCCGGACAGGACATCGATCACAACAATCCGAAAGCTTGGGGCAAAGTATTACGGACTTCTTCCGACAAAAAAGCTTCTGTACACGAACTTGATCTCGGAAAAGATAAGAAAGTCTTCACTTTTGTAATCTGGGCGGAATAGTGGGAGTAGTGAGTAGCTGGTAGTAAGTAGTAAGCGCGAGGTAAGGAAAAATAAAAAAACCGTCAGAAATGGCGGTTTTTTGTTATCATTCTCTGATAAACTTATACTTATGCAAATCCCCCTTCGGCGGCACGAAAAATTGATGGTGCGCGACGAAAGCCCGATTCCTCTTACGAAGGAGGCTTTAGAGAAACTGAAAGAAAAACTCGCGCGCCTGAAGGCTTCCTTGCCGGAGCAAATTGTGACCACCAAAGCGGCGGCCGATTTGGGTGACCGGTCAGAGAACGCGGAGTATCAAATTTCCAAAGGCAAACTGCGGGGCACCCATCGGCAAATCTTAATGATTGAGAATCAACTAAAACGAGCCGTGATTATAAAAGCTAATAATTCCGGAAGGATTCAACTGGGCTCGACGGTGGTGCTACAAACTTACAACAACAAAACTAACGACTTACAACAAAACAAAAAAACACTGACTTTCCAGATCCTAGGATCTTTTGAAACTAATCCCGGCAAGGGAGTGATTTCCGAAAGTTCACCACTCGGATCGGCTTTAATTGGCCACCAGCAAGGTGATGAAGTCATTATAAAAACCGAATCTGGAGAAAAAAAATATACTATCAAGGAGGTTCAGTAACTCTAGACGTTACTGCCAGCCACAAAACCAGTCGTCCAACAGAGCTGGAGGCTATAGCCGCCGGAGGGTCGGTCAACATTTAAAACATCCCCGATAAGATACAGATTCGGAATTAAACGCGACTGCATCGTTTTGAAATTCACTTCTTCCAGCGCCACGCCGCCGGAAGAAACCACCGCTTTATCAGCACCGAGTAGGCCTTTTACATTCAACGGAACCGCCTTCAGTAAAGCCGCTAACTTGACCCGAGCCTCACTGCTGACGCTGTGATTGGCGGTCTCGCCATCAACTTGCCCGAGTTCTAGAACTGCCGAAACCAGCGCGGAAGGAATTAATTTATTGAAAACATTCTTCAGCTTTTTATTGCTGTCGGCAACGAGCAATCCCTGAAGTTTCCGTTTCAACGCCCCCGAGTCCAACGTCGGAAAGAGATCCAATTCGATAACCACCTCTCCATATTTCAGCAACTCCCCTACCTCCTTACTCATATTCAAAACTGTCGGGCCGCTGATGCCGAAATGGGTAAAAAGTAACTTACCTTTCTGCGCGTCCTGCTTCTGCCCATTCTGGAAAGTGGTCAATTTAATATCTTTGAGTGAAACTCCGCCAAGTTTTTTCGCCCAAGCATCTTTCAGCGCAATCGGAACCAATGCGGCATTATTATCAATGATTTTATGACCAAGTTTTTTTAACCAAGCAAATCCTTCCCCGGTAGAACCGGTGTCGGGGCGAGAGGTGCCACCGGTAGCAACGATGCAGGACTTAGCTCTTATGACAGTTTTATCTTTTAAATGAATTACAATATTGCCCTCTACGCTGATAGCCAAACCGGCAACGGGAGAGTAAGTTTTTACTTCCACCCCACCCTCTTTCATATATCTAGCCAACACATCCCAAACTGATTGCGCCTTATCGGAGACCGGAAAAATTCTTCCTTCATTTTCTTCTTTGGTATTCATTCCCCGCTTATTGAAAAAATCTAAAGCTTCTTTGACTCCAAACTGGGAAAAGGCGGAAAAAAGAAATTGGTCGTTGCCTTTATACTTAGAAACCATCGCGCGCACCTCCGGTTTATTGTTGGTCACGTTACACCGCCCGCCACCGGTAATTAAGAGTTTTTTTCCGGGAATAGGATTCTTTTCCAATAACAAAACCGAGCGGGCAAGTTTACTCGCCTTGGCGAGCTCTGCCGCCCTCCCTGCCGCCATCATTCCGGCCGGCCCACCGCCTATAACAACTACATCCCAAATAGGGCTGCTTTTCATTACCTGAAAGTAACACAGGAAATAGCCCTTGACAAACGGTATCCGAGTATGCTATATTTAAGGCGCTGTGAAGCTAGAAGACGTCGTCGATCCTCTATAAACAAAATCAAGAAACAAATGAAAGGAACAATAAAAACTCTTACCGACAAAGGATTTGGATTCATTTCCCGCGAAGGTGAGACTAAGGACCTCTTTTTTCACTCTAAGGAGTTAAAGGGAGTTACTTATGACGAATTGCAGGTTGGTGATGTCATGACTTTTGACGTCATTGATACTGAAAAGGGTCAGGCCGCTACTAACGTAGCAAAAGCTTAAGACTCTAGTCACAGAGACCGCTCCGCAAGGGGCGGTTTTTGTTTGCCCAGCTTAGCTGGGCAAAATCACGCTGAGCGTGATTGCAAAAAATGGCTAGGTATCGCAGTATAGGCGGATACAATATGCCTAATGTTATCCAAGTAATTTTAGTAGGAATTGCCATGCTAGCGGCCGGATGGTTCGCCGGCGCTAATTTATCCACGCAATGGTTCGGCGAGCTCACCACAAGGCAAGTGGAGTCAATCGCTACTTCTACGGCTGAAGTTGCTGTAAAAGAAGTTATTAAGGAAGTAATAAAAGAGGTTCCGGTCACGAAAGAAAAAATCGTGATTCAGGACATTTCCCAAGCAAAAATAAATGAATACGAGAATACGATCGCCACGCTGAAAACTCAACTCAATCAAACCTATCGGGAAGTCGGCGACATCAACGATGCCGAGGGCTATATCATCCGCCTTTATCCGCACGGCGGCGACCAACCAGAATATTTGGACAAGATTGCCATCTACGAAACAAGCGGCTCAAAAAATTCCGGCATAGCGGTAAAGATGCTCCAGCAGGAATATGACGCACAAACCGGCTTCACCACCATCGCCAGCACCACCTACTCCGTTGATATTGATAGCTTCGTGAAAAATTTAAATATAACTTTAGAAAAAACTTCTTCCGGAAAGCCAAAATTCTACTACAAGTTCTACGCGGTCATTGATGGCGTCTCGAAATTTCTTTTTAGCTTCCCCTCCAAATAAAAACCCCTCGTAAAGTACTAGGAGGGGTTTGGATTTTGGGTGAACCAAGCGATTGTGTAGCGGCCTTCCTCGAAATCTTTCCGCGATGCAGCCCTGCAAATCGGGACCCGTAAAAGACCGTCATCTATGTCTATTCTGGCAACAAGCGACCTCTTAACCACGGCATAAGAATGATTGCCCTCGGTGTCACCAAGGAAGAGCATCACCAATGCAAATTGGAAATCCGCAGGAAAGACAGAATTACAATCAGCCACGGTAAAAATCGTACAGATTATCTTCAGGGCGAAAGCGTCGTCTTCCTTTTTAACGGTCTCGAAAAGCTTTAAAGCTTTGGGGTTCACATCATTCAAAACCCGACTGGTGGCCTCAATGAATTCAAGCTCTCCGCCAAGCAGTAGCTCCGGCAAGCGGTCCCGCAATTCCCTATCGATAACCGGCTTTAAAAGATCGAAACGAAAGAGATTGCCCTTACTTTCGTCGGCGTTGTAAATGGCCATTTTCTACCCCTCAAAAATCTAATTTCATTATAAGTAGAACAAATTAAAATAAAAAGGCTCCGCGCGCGGCGGAGCTTTGTAATCAATCCAACTTGTCGATTAGCTGACCGTTTTCGTAGAGATAAATATCAATTACTCGCGCAACTCTGGTCGCATCACTAAATGCTTGCTGTGCCAGCCGCAAATTGGGAAATTCGGCGGCAATTTCAAGGAATCCATCATGCCCCTTGGTCATTTCCCTAATCTCGAAGTTAAAAATACCCAGCGCATCCAAAGAGCTCATCTTATTCAACTGCGAGTAATACATATCCTGCTGGCCGGGCCAAGTGAGTTCCGGGTTGGGAAAAACGGAAATGCAAACTAGTGCTGAATATTTCAAATCCTCAGAAGAAGGATCAAGATAATTCCCGTCATCTTTCTTCCGTCGAATGAAAAAAATATTCTTGAACTTTTCAACCATCTGGCCTCCTCTTTTCTTGTAAACCTCAGCCGCGATGCTGGAAATTTTAGCTTCAGAGCTAGGCGCGAGGATGAAGATATAGAAATCTATTCTTCATCCGAGCAACGAAGCTATGAGCTAAAATATCCGCATCCCGGATGGGTTGGGGTTTAAATTTCAGGACTATGGCGTCGTTCGTCATGGCCAAGCTTAGCTTGGCTGCTTCCTCACTCCTTATATCCTGAAATTTCTCCTCCCAACGCGGCGAGGGATTACAGGAAAAGAGGAGGCTGCTCCTTTGCAAATTCGATGTTCTGCATAGAAGATAGCATAAATTTTTTGTATTGCCCAGCTTAGCTGGGCCAAATCACGCTAAGCGTGATTGCAAAATATCCAATAATTTGATATTTTATAGGCAGAACATAATGCTGGCCTCAAAGGGAGCCGGAATGTGAACGACAACGACGACCTGCCAAGACTTGTACCAATCCCTAATATCGATGAAATGGTTGAGTACACCAAGAAGAACGGAGGATTTTTTCTTAAAAGTCTGCTGATAAACTGGCTGGCAAAAGTCCGTACTTTCAACAGTGAGTACAAAATCTGCTCTTTTAATCCTAAGAATAGTGAATGGGCGGCACAAGGAGGCAGGGGCTTTCCCGAACCAACAGTGGTCTACATCGGCGGCTCTACCTGGGGCGGGTCAATGCAAATGTTGGGCTGGGTGGGCGTTGGAATGCATTTAGAGCTCACAAGACTAACCGGACCATTCAACAGAAGGGTTGTGACCACATCTCCCATTGTCGGAATTTCCCTGACGGAAAATCCGCAGGAATGCATGGAAATTATCGAAAAAGCCAGAAAGACTTATACTGGCTGGAAGGAGCCTACTTTTTGAAACCAAAAGCCACCCGTTATGGGTGGCTTTTTCAAACTTACAAGTTCGCGTCGATGCCTTCGCCGACATGATCATCTGAAGCGCCATGCACTCTGCAAGCTTTGCGGTCTACCTGAAACTGCCTCCAAGCGGACTTCCTGACCTCACGCCACGATTCCACTATTCGCTTTTTAGAAGAACGGAAGATGTCCCACGCGGACTTCAAGGCCTTCTGACGCTCTTCCGGATTAGTAACACCCCAAGCGGCTTTCAAAGCATCTCGGCGAGTCTCTAAAGCTTTAATCAAGCTGTCGGAATGGACTTTGGCAGCTGCAATGATTGCATCATCTCTTTTTACTACCGCGCTTTGCATACAAGCCAAATCCTCTACTTTCTTCAACTTAACCGGCTCATTATTTCCTTTCGCTAAAGCGGCGGCTCCGCTTAAAGAAAGAATCACGTTGGCAACTACAAAACCTTTAATTAATTTATTCATAAAATTAGATTTTCTTCTTGCTACTTACTACTGTCTACTTACTACTCGCTACTTATTTAGGCGACCTTTGCAATATGAGACGAACCAGTCCACTACTCATTACAATTATGTTATTATCATCAGATATGGAAGATTTAGAACCGTTAAAAAGGAGTTCGCCGGAATTGTATCATTACTACGGAGATGACGTCCGAAAAATATTTGTAGGTTCGGGCGTAGTGATGTTGCTCACGCTTCCTTTTTTTAATAACCTGCTGCCGGTAAACGCTTTTGTATCTATCTTCACGATTTTAGTGGTTTCCATTGCCGCCGGCCTGACCAATCCCCGCAAATCATGGACTGCCGCTCTAAATATGGGCGCTTCAATACTTGGTTTGGCGACTTTTGAATATTACGCAGTGGATGCCGCCTCCCGATATGGAGGAGAGAGCGCCCTTTTTCTGGTCAACCAATTCTTAGCCCTAGCCTTTTTCTTGGCTTTATATTTGAGCACTAAAACTTTGAGGGGTATGTGGCTTAGCAAATAGTTTGATTCGCTCACTATAAACAGAAAGCCTCGGTTCATTGTGAACCGAGGCTTGACCGCAGGCCTATTTAGGCTTAAATCTGGGCTACTGCCTTGCCCAATTTGCGGTACTGCCAATAGCTGAAGCCGGCGATGGCTAAAATGACCAACCACAAAAACATCGGGTCTTTTACCAGCGGGCCGATGATGTCGAAAATTGAGGCCACACCGAAGCTCCGAATTGAATTATCCGGCAATTGCACGAAGGTGATTTCGTTGGAAGTAACGCTCTGGCTGTTAGTTTTAGCCACCGCGCGGAAATAATAGACTACGTCGTACTCCAAGTCATTAAGTTTCACTTCATGGCGGGTAGATAAACTATTTGATTCATCGGTGGCGTTCGGGTAGGTAAAATTACTGGTTTTGTTGATTTGAGAATCAGTGCCGTAAACTACGCGATCGCGAGTCGGAATATTGGTATCCCAAGAAACAATAATCTCCCCTTCTCCGGCGCTCTCAATCTTCATATTAGAGATGATGATGCGCGCTTCGGCTGGTCCGCCAGCTGGCGGAACTGGAGCCGGAGATGGCGATGGTCCGCCAGCTGGCGGAGAAGTGAAAACGTTTTCTACAAAAACCACGAATTCAATCGGGGTAGTCGCCTTTCCATCTGTAACGGTAACTTTGAATTTATTGAAGCCCTCTTGAGCTGCCGTCGGCACCCACTGCACTACACCGGTCAAAGAACTCATGGTGGCGTTGGAGGGTTCGGTTACAAAAGCGAAGGTCAGATTATCACCTTCGGCATCAATAGCATTCAGATCATAGCTGTAGAGCTGCCCAACCCGGGCTTTGATCGGGGGATTAAAATTCACAAAAACCGGAGCATTGTTCACCGGCGAAACAGTAGCCGCTTCCTGAACATTAATGTATACATCGTGATCGGCGTATTTCACGCCGTCAGAAGCGCGGAAAGTTACTAGGTGAGATCCGATATCACTCACCTTAGGAGTCCAAGAAAATAATCGGCTGGAATTTTGGAAGCTGGCGTTGGTCGGTAAATTAAAAATGCTGTAGCTGATTGGTTCGTCTTCCGGATCGTTGGCTGAAACCGAGAATTGCAAAACCTGGCCGACTCGCACGGTTTTATCACCGATAGACTGCCAGACCGGCTTTTCGTTAGTGGAAGAGATAGAGATTTGCTTCTCAACGTTAATAGTAACGGTCAGATATGCATAATGAGTGCCGTCGTAAACGGTAAATTGAGGGGAATAAAATCCGAGCTGGTAAGAAGCCGGTACCCAATAGAAGGTGCGGCTGGAAGGATTAAAGGTGGAGCCGGACGGCAAAGAGGAACCGGAATAGGTCAAAGGCTGGCCATCCGGATCGGTGGCGGAAATTGAAAACTGCACATTATCTCCGACTTTCAGGGAATAGTAGGTTGTATTAGAAGAAGACCAGGCCGGAGGGTTATTAACCGGAGCTGGAGCTGGCGCAGGAGCCGGATCGGGTGCTGGGGCGGGGGCCGGAGTTGGGGCAGGAGCCGGAGCGGGTGCTGGGGCGGGAGTGGGAGCAGGAGAGGGCTCAGAATCATCATCGTCATCATCACAATTACCGCTAATCCAGCAAAAAATAACTACATGATGAAAAGCCTCGGCTTTATTAGGCGTAAAAAGCATACTTCCCGAGACTAAAGCGAGGGCAAATAGAGACAAAAGAAGCTTTTTCATATCCGGGTTATTCTAGTGTATAATTCTCTTTTTGTCAATATTTCCCTTGATACCCAATACTGAATACTTAATACTTGATACTATGGCTCGCATTTACGTGGTAACGCCAACCTATAATGAGCAGGGAAATCTCCCGATTCTGGCGGAGAAGATTTTTGCGCTGAAAATTCCCGATCTCCACTTAATGGTAATAGATGATAACTCCCCTGACGGTACGGGCAAAATTGCGGACGAGCTACGTCAGAAGTATCCAATTTCCGTGATTCATCGTGAAAAAAAATCCGGGCTGGGAAAAGCCTACGCGCAAGGTTTCCAATCTTTACCGCCGGAAACGGAAATAGTGATCCAAATGGACGCCGATCTTTCACACGACCCGGCTGTCATACCGGCAATGCTAGAAAAAATAAACTCTTCGGCTGGCTCAGGACAAGTTCCCTGCGACCTGGTGCTAGGTTCACGATACGTTCCGGGTGGGAAAATTGAAAATTGGAATCTGATCCGTAGAATGATTAGCCGCTTTGGAAATTTCTACGCCCGAACTATTCTCGGACTTCCCTACCGCGACCTGACCGGAGGATTTAAATGTTTCCGTCGCGAAGTTTTAAAAACGATTCAACTCGACTCCTTAAGTTCCACCGGCTATAATTTTCAAATTGAAACAACTTACGCAGCCCACAAAAAGGGATTTAAGATCTGCGAAGTCCCAATCACTTTCGCCGAACGCAAAACCGGAAAATCAAAATTTAATCTTAGGATTATTTTAGAAAGCTTCTGGAAAGTACTGACTTTAAGGTTTAGGAACTAACTTCAATTTCTTGCTGGTGATTACCAAGTAACGATTTTCAAATAGATTGGCATCAAAGAATCCCGACTGAATGTAGTTATCAATGTAAGTCTGGAACGCCCCCTCGTCTTTAAAGCCGAAGCTATCACCAAGATCAATGAGCACCATATCCATAAATTTCGGCTCGCTACCCAAAGCGTAAACGTATTCTCGATGCGCCAGATGAGGCACCATATTGGTATTGGCGGCTACGCTTATGCCATCAGGCACTAAAGTAACCATACTTCGATAGGCCAATTTTTGCGGAGTATCCTGAAAATAAGAAATTGGGAAGTTTTTCGGAGAAAGCGGAGAACGGGTCAGGAATCCCAGCGCCGCCACAATAAGAATGACCCAGAAAAATAATCTTTCCCTCCGCCATCCGCCCTCTCTGGCGGAGGCGGATGGCCACCTATCAATCAAATTCTTCAACCCATAAACAGAGCCGATCAAAACCGCAGGAATTAAAATGGAATCATAGTGATAGAGGCCGCTAAATTGGAAATTGTAGTTGGTAAGTAAATTTTCCGGCAGGCCGGGTAGGAATAATATCCAGGTTTTCGGGGAAAAAATAGGCAAAAAAGCCACCGGGAAAAGCAAAATGAGCAGATAGAACAGTTTTTCCGGAGTAAAAATGGTTTGCGCTACCAACGCGGGATGAGTAACGGCGGTCGCAATCGCCGCGGCCGGAGTGGCGCCAAAATTGGCGTAACGATCAAAGCGCAACACTCCCCCGCCCAGCGCGGGCATAAAAACTTTGACCGCCAGCAGGAAATAAAATAATGCGAGTACTGCTATTATTATCCCAAAAGCCTTTTTTTTATTTCTCAAAACTCTAAATCCTAAATTCGAAATTCTAAATAAATTCAAAAGTTTAAAATTTTGAAGGTTAGAATTTTGATCTTGTTTAGAGTTTAGAGCTTCGGATTTAGGGTTTGTCTCAAGGAATAGAAAATAGATCCCGGCAAAAAATACCGCCAGAATCGCGTCTTCTTTGACGCTGGCCGCCAAGGCAAAAAATAATCCCGCCCAACCCCATCTTTTGCTTTCAACAAAATAAAACGCCGCCAGAAATAACGGAACGAAGAAAGTGATTTCGTGAAAATCATAGAAGTTCGCCCAATGAAGTGAGGGGTACAGGAGGTACGAGAAAACAATGACAAAAGACAACCACTTACGACCGAGGACTTTTTGGGCCAGCAGATACAGCGGCCACGCTCCAAGCGCCAAAGCCAACGTCTGAATGAATAATAGATAATAAGGGGTCTGGAAAAGCGCGTAGCCCGGCGCCAGCACCAGCAACCAAGGGCTCATATGCAAACCGAGATGGTTATGGACCTGCTCTAAATTATTTTCCATTATCCGCCCCTGCGCCGTATTCCAAAAAGTTTGTACGAATGCGGCTAAATCCCAAGCTTGAGTCTGGAAATTATAATGGCGCAAGGCAGTCATCACGCCGAAAACAACAAAATAACCGAGGATTAAAAGCCAGATAGACTGCTTCGCGGTAATTCTCATTTCTTTTATTCTACCCCAATTTAGAGCTAAACTTAATTTTGTGACTACGAAAAAACTCTTATTCGGAATTCTGCTTGCCGCGGCGATATTGCGGCTAGCCGGACTGGGCTCCGGAGATCTGATTGGCAGCGATGAAATTTTTTACGGCGTCCGGGCAATCGGCATGCTGGACTATGACAACGCGCCAAAACAATCCACGCCCCTTGAATGGTTCGACCCGATCAATCGGCAGAACCATATAATTCCCCACCCGGCAGATCTTTCGTTGGAGGGTGGCATTCCCTTGTGGACAAAACTTTCTTTCCACGACCATCCGCCCCTGGTTTTTCTGGCGCAACATTTTTCAATGCAGATCTTCGGCGAGAATAAATTCGCCTTTCGTCTGCCTTCCGCGCTCGCCGGAATTTTAACGGTATATCTACTTTATCTGCTCGGGAAACGCCTAACGTCCGAAAAGGCCAGCCTCGCCGAGTCTAGGCGAGCGGGATTATTTTCGGCGGCAATCGCTGCGGTAACCGTCAATTCAGTCCACAATTCACGGCTCGGCCTGCAAGAACCAATCCTGATTCTGCTGATGCTGGCGACGGTCTATTTTTTCACGCTTGCCAAAGATAATAAGAAACATCTCCTGACAACCGGCATCTTCGCGGGGCTGGCGATGCTCGCGAAATACAACGCCATCATCCTCGCGCCGATCTTTTTTACTTACATCCTGCTATTTCGAAGGGGTTGGCTGAAAGAAAAAAATCTCTGGCTCGGAATACTGCTCGCGATTGCCGTGTTTAGCCCGGTAATCATTTATAACTTGGGGCTCTATAATGCTACCAGCCACTTCGATTTCCAGCTTTCTTATCTTCTTGGGCAAAATGTGGAAGTCTGGCAATCCGCTCCCGGCAAAGAAAACGCTGGAACGCTGTTTAACAAAATGACAGCCATCGTTCCAAATCTAGCAAAATTCAACTCTTGGCCATTCCTGTTAATTAGCGTAGCAGGGCTTTGCTGGCTCACTTATCGCGCTCTAAAAAAAGATCAGCCAGCAACTTTTCTTCTTATAATAAATGGCTTTTTATTCCTGTTGATCGTTGTGGCTATTGGACCGGCATCAAGATTTCTGGCGATGCTAACTCCATTTCTTGCGCTGGCAGCCGGGAATCTTTTATCCCAGGCGCGCTTATCCGCGAAGCCGGTAATCACTATCCTAGTAATATTTTTGGCTTGGGAACTCACCTACACGACAAACACCGACATCCTGAATTATCCGGTCGGACCGAAACATTTTGCCTGGTCGCGATTGCGTTACGAAAACTACCGCTGGGGATATAACCAACTCGACGATTATTTAGAAAAAGAGCTCGGTGGAAAATTTCCGGCTTTTGTTTTGAATCAAAAATATCAATTCCTGGATAAAATAATCGACCGCGATATTACGCAACGGAAACGGCTGGGCGATCAACCCTATTCCGCTCTTTTTATTTATGACGACAATTTACGGGATTCGGCAAGATTCTGGAGTCTAGACCGACTACAGATCTACCACGGCTGGCCCGTCATCAAAGCCGAGGGGTTCGCGGAGCTGCAAAAATTCGAATTACCTCCCCGCACGACTTATTTCATTGCCCCTACCGACAAAGTACTGGTCAGAGAAGGGGCGAGACTAACCACGGACGGTCCAGCGCTTGAGCAATCTTTACTGAAAAAAGGATTATCGCCGATAGAAATCAAAAACCCGAAAGGAGAGGTGGCTTTCAAAGTTTATAAATTTTAAGAAGTTTGCAGTTGTTAGCGGTTAGTTGTAAGTTTAGACATTGCCAATATGAAAAAGGACACATCTTGGGGCGTGGAAACTGTCATCGGCCACTATCAAAAAACTTTGATTTTGCCGAACCTGCTCCGACTGATGAACATCAAGAAAGATGAAGATATTTTGGATATCGGGTCCGGTCCGGGTTTTTTTGCTAATGAATTCGCGAAAAGAGGAGCGGAGGTAACAGGCGTAGAGCTTTCTCAAGCTTTGATAGCGGAGGCGAAAAAGAAATATCCCGGCTTGAAGTCCTGCGTTGGTTCGGCCGAGGATATGCCTTTTTTGCAAAAATCGGAATTCGATAAGGTGGCGGCCGTACTGGCTCTTCAAAATATGGATAACCCTCACAAAATACTGGCGGAATGCGCCCGTATTCTTAAAACTAACGGCAAGCTATATATAGTAATAACCCATCCGGCCTTCCGAGTTTTGAAAAATAGCGAATGGGGCTGGGACGACACGAAAAAAATCCAATATCGCCGCATTGATAGCTATTTATCCGAGTCAAAAGAAAAAATCGCCATGCACCCCTCAATAGGAATGGGCAAAGACCCGAAAGATTATACCATCTCATTCCATAGGCCGCTACAAACGTATTTCAAATTACTAAAAAATTCCGGTTTTGTGGTGAGCGCACTTGAGGAATGGGAGTCCAACAAAAAAAGCGAGATGGGGCCTAGGGCCAAGGCGGAAGATGTGGCGCGAAAAGAAATTCCTTTGTTTTTGTTTATTGAAGCGTCTAAACTGTAGATATATGAGACTGCACAGATTTATCGGCGATTTCGATTTATCGAAAGAATATTTAAAAATCAGCGACCGAGATTTGGTAAACCAGCTAAAGAACGTCTTCCGCCTAAAAACCGGCGATGAAATTCTACTTGGAGACGGAAAGAAAAATGAAGCGCTGGCTTGCGTAGAAGAAATTTCCAGAGGAGCCGCGACTTTGATTATCAAGCGTACACAGGAAAATACCAACGAACCGGAAATCTATGGGATTCTTTATTGCTCGATATTAAAAAAGGAAAACTTTGAACTCGCCGCCCAAAAAGCGGTGGAGGCGGGAATCTCTGAAATAGTGCCGATTATCGGCCAGCGAACGGTCAAAACAGCGATCAATCTTCCTCGTTTAGAGAAAATAGTTAAAGAAGCGGCGGAGCAATCCGGCCGAGGAATTATTCCGAAAGTTCACCCGACTCTATCTTTTGAAAAAGCCTTTGAGCATGCCTCAACGAATAACGCGAATATATTTTTCCGCCCCAGCGGATTGCCGATAGCCAAAATAAAAATACTGCCCCCGAAAGTCGGCATCTTTATCGGACCGGAAGGTGGCTGGAATGAACTGGAAACTGAATCAGCGGAAAAAAATCAATTTACTATGGCTTCTTTAGGAAAACTTATCCTCCGAGCAGAAACTGCGGCCTCGATTGCCTCCTACTTGGTACTCAACCGATAAAAGGTGTAGGCTAATCCTGATGAAAAGACTAGTTTTCGCCCTGACATCTATAATCGCCCTAATAACCGCCTCCGGCGCAATTTTTGTGGGTTACAAGACTTATCAGCAGTTAACCTACCAACTGGAGGCCACACAAACTCAACTGGCCCTCTTAGAACGCTCCGTCGGCAATATACAAAACAAAACCACCGCCTCTCTCTCGAATCTTCAGGATAAAAACAAAACCCTATCCAAAGAATTGGAAAAGTCTCAAGGGGAATTGGAAGGCCTGTCTCTACCGCAGGATTTATTGCAGAACCTAATGGCACGTATCGTTTATGTTCAATGTAGGGATTCAGATAGCGCAGGGGATCGGGCGGGATCCGGAACCATCGGCTTGGTAAAAAGCACGGAAAGTGGCTTAGCGATTACGACCAACCTACACGTCACCGGATATCCGACCTCTTTCTGTACCGCCCGACTACCAACTAGCCCAACTTATGAAAAACTTGGAGCAACGCGGCCGGCATTCGTGGGCAAATATGACAGCAATTATCCGGATGTTGATGTGGCGCTAGTGCACGCGCAAAATGTGACGGAAAAGTTCGGGGTCTTCCCGATTCCCTTCTGCGCTCCAGCAGATATCAAAACCGGCAACCCGATTACTTTATTCGGATACCCAAGCTTCGGCGGGAAAACCCTAACAATCACTGATGGAATTATCAGCGGAGTGCTACAAACTAAATGGGGGCCAAGATATAAAACTTCTGCCAAAATTGATTTCGGCAACTCCGGCGGATTGGCGGTAGATAATAAACATCGCTGCGTAATCGGTATACCAACTTGGACTAAATTCGGCGGAGAGCTTGGGCAAAACCTAAGCACCGGAGAATCTCTGGGTCAAATCCAATCTTGGGAAATGATTAAAAAATCCGGAGAAATTTTCTAACTATGAAACTATTTTCATATCTGATGTTCGCGCTAGGAACTGGCTCGCTCTTGCTAGGCATCTACTATGTGGCCAAATTATCGCAAGGCGCCGGTGGTTTAGCCGCAATTCTGCCGCTATTCATTCTGGTCGCTTTTTGCCTGATTGGCGTTCTATTTTTTGGAATAATCGGATTAATTTCGTTTTTATTCGCCAAAAAGAAAAAATGATTAATTTTGAAGATTTTTCTAAAATTGAATTAAAGATTGCCAAAATTCTTTCCGCCGAGCGGATAGAAGGCTCGGATAAACTTTTAAAGCTTCAGCTGGATGCCGGGGATAAAGATGACGCCGGTAATTCCAAAAGCAGGCAGATCGTAGCCGGGATTGGGAAAGTATATGATCCGGCAACACTCGCGGGCAGAGAAATCACCATTGTCGCTAATCTGGAGTCCAGAGCTTTAATGGGAATCGAGAGCCAAGGAATGCTCCTCGCCGCAAAAGACGAAAATGGCCCGGTAATTCTTATTCCGGAAAAGGAAGTACCTCCGGGATCTGTAGTTGGTTGATTAGTTGTTAGTCATTAGTCATTAGTCGTTAGTTATTGTATATTGAAGGCATGCATCACTACATTTGCCTCGGCGGCTGCGAAGGGGTAGCGGAAAAAGAAAGTAAGTGCGGGGATCCTAAATGCCCGGATTATCAAAAAGATCTGAAGCATTGTGATTGTACTGACGGAAAGCACGAAGGAGAGTTCGAAAAGAAAGACAAGCAGGCATAATGTAATCCTACGCTATGCTCAGGATTGCTACTGCTTACCAAATTTTTTGCTTCTTTGAATTGAAAATTTGGAGCAGTAGGTAAAAAAATCCCCGTAGCAATGCGGGGATTTCAAATGAACTCTTCCTGCTCTTCCGGAAATCGATAGAAAGAGATGGTGCGACCAAGATTCTGATCAAACTCTTCTTTGGTTTGCGCCGCCATACGAATAGCCAACTTAGGGTTTAGACAATCGTGCAAACCGGGAATCATCTTTCTCCGAATCACCGAGATAATCAGCCTGCGGGGATCTTCGCCGGTGAAAGTGGCTAATGCCAAGGCGAACGGATAATCCATCGGAAGGATGCCATTCAATTCGGCTACCAGACGGAAAAAGACTGATTCTATCTCGGTAATACCAAATCGAGGTTTAGTTATCTGAAGAAGAGCAAAAAGGTTTGCTTGCGCCTCTTTCCAGATTGGCATTACCGCGGCATGAAAACCCGTCGCGGAATTCGGCCTCTCCTCTTCAGCAAGTTTTTTCATTCGGAGTAGAGAGGCATTCGCCGACAAAATAAGAAATTCTTCGAACAAAGATCTGCCGCGATCAACGGTCGACATGCCGCCTCCTCTCTTTTTAATCTTCTGACTAAATTTTGCGCTGAAAATATGTTTAAATCAAGAGTAAGAGCCTTCTTTAAATATTTAAATTTTTAAATAATAAAATATCCTACAATGCCAATAATAGGTGCACACGTATCAACCAATGGAGGGCTTTCTAAATGTTTTGAAAACGCTGCGGCGATGGGAGCAAAGGCTATCCAAATTTTCGGATCCTCGCCCCAACAGTGGTTCACCAAAATGCCGACTGCGGAGGCAATACAGGATTTTACTTCTAAAAAAACCAATGCCGGCTCGCCACCGGTATATCTGCACGCCGGCTACCTGGTCAACCTAACAAGCCCAAATCCCATCAACCGAGAAAAGTCCATTAAGAGCCTCGCCGAGCATTATCAGATAGCCCAATCCCTGAATGCCGAAGGCTTAATTTTCCATCTTGGTTCTTTTGGAGAAGAGGGCCACGAAAAAGGCCTAAAAAATCTGATTTCCGGAATCCGCGAAGTTTTAAAAAAGGTTCCGGGAAACGCCCGCCTAATATTAGAAAACAGCGCCGGGGGGGGCAATAAATTAGGAAAAACCCTGGAAGAGCTGGCGGAAATCTTTGAAGGCGTGAATTCACCAAGGGCTAAGTTTTGTTTCGATACGGCGCATGCCTTTGAAGCCGGAATGATCGGATATGAGTCAGCGAAAAAAGTTGAAGAATTCTTCAACCTCTGGGATAAAAAAATCGGCATCGGTAATATCGAAGTCCTGCACTCCAATGACTCAAAAACTATTTTTGAATCACATAACGATAGGCATGAAAATATCGGGCAGGGCGAAATTGGAAAAAAGGGATTCACAAATTTAGCGAAGGAAAAAAGACTGCACGGCAAGGTATGGCTGCTGGAGGTTCCGGGCGAAGATGACCGGGGGCCGGATAAAGAAAATATTGAGAAACTGAAAGCGCTGTTTTAAACATTTCAATATTTCCAGATTTAAAATATAATTACTCTTATGAAGAAACTCTTGGTCGCTACACAAAATCCCGGTAAAATATTGGAATACAAGGAATTGCTGAAAGATCTGCCGCTGGAAGTAATTACGCTACAGGATTTGGGAGTTACCGAAGAAGCTCCGGAAGACGCCCCAACATTTGAAGAAAATGCCAGATTGAAAGTGGCTTTTTATTCAAAACTCACAGAATTCCCGACGATTGCGGAGGATTCAGGTTTAGAAATCGACCACCTCAACGGAGAACCGGGGGTTAAATCACGACGCTGGCCGGGCCACCGCGCCACCGATGATGAGCTCGTAAAGCTGATTGAAGAAAAAATGCAGGGCGTGCCGAAAGAACAACGTGGAGCTCAATTCCGGGTAGTTATGGCTCTAAAAATTCCCGGAAAAGACATAGTAACCGCAGAAGGCACAATGCGTGGAATTATTACCGATAAGCCGACCGAAACTATAATTACCGGATTCCCCTTCCGATCAATGTTCTATGTGCCAGAACTAGATAAAGTACTTGGCGAGATGACTATGAACGAAGAAGCGAAGATTGGGCACCGCAAGCAGGCATTAGAAAAATTACTCCCCTTTCTTCTCTAAAACTTCAGTGGACAACTTTTCGATTGAGCCTTAGAGCGGCACCAATTATCATTATGGTAATGAATAAAAATATAATTGGCGCCGTTTTAATTCTCGCCGGCATCGCTATTGCAGTTTACAATTGGGGATATAAAACAGCGGTTACCCCTTCGCCCGTTCCGCCACCCGCGCAAATGAACATCATTCCACCGACTCCACCAACCGGCGGAATAAAACCGGCTCCTCCGCCAGCTGGCGGACCAACTCCGGCTCCGAGCTCTATTAAACCGCAAGAACCCGCCTTTACCTCCAATATCCAAGTAGCCGTACGAGGTTTCGGGTTCGTTTCGGAAACTGTCCGGGTCAAAGCCGGCACAAAAATAACCTGGACCAACTTTGATGCCGCCGGCCACACTGTTACCAGCGACACCGGCCTTTTCGCCAGTAAAATTTTAAGCCAAGGCAAGAGCTTTGAATACATCTTCAATACTCCAGGCACGTATTCCTATCACTGTATTCCACATCCTTACATGAAGGGGGAGATAGTAGTAGAATAGTTTCCAGATGAAAAGGATATATTTCTTAGTTGCCGTTTTAATTGCAGCAATCGCGGCATTAATCTTTTGGTTTACACCAAAAAGTTTAATTGAGGTTTATTCTCCAAAGAATGATTCGATCATCACCAGCCCGGTAACTATCAGCGGTCAGGCCCGCGGATTTTGGTACTTTGAAGCTTCTTTCCCCGCAAGATTACTGGACGGAAATGGGAAAGAAATCGCTATCATTCCGGTGCAGGCCCTGGATGAGTGGATGACGGAAAGATTCGTCCCCTTCTCCACAAAGATGGAATTCATCGCCCCAAAGACCGACACCGGCACTTTGATACTGCAAAAAGACAATCCCTCGGGTTTACCGGAGCACGACGCCGAAATTCGAATCCCAGTTAGATTCCGATAATTCCGTTAACGGTTTTTTGTTATACTGGTAGGAATGTCCTTAAAAGAAGAAATTAAATCATTTTTCAAAGGGGAAGTTTTTGACGACAACTCAACTCTAGAAAAATACAGCCGGGATGCCAGCTTATTTGTGGTAAAACCGGCGATTGTAGCCGTTCCCCAGAACACGGAAGACATTAAAAATCTTGTAAAATTCGCGGGAAAGCATAAAAAGGAAAAGATTTCCCTTACCCCCCGTTCAGGTGGTACTTGCATGACCGGCGGCCCGCTTAGCGAATCGGTCATAGTGGACGTGAATCAACACCTCAATCACATAAAAGAGGTGGGCAATGGCTATGCAGTCACTGAACCAGGAGCTTTTTACCGTGATTTTGAAAAGGCCACTCTGGCGAAAGGGTGGATTTTGCCGTGCTATCCGGCATCCCGAGAAATTTGCACTGTTGGCGGAATGGTAGGCAATAACGCCGGCGGAGAAAAAACCTTAGCGTATGGGAAAACTGAAAAATACGTTGAAGAGCTAAAAGTAATCTTGCGGGATGGCAACGAATACACTGTGAAGCCCCTTGCCGGAATAGAGCTGAAAAAAAAGCTGGACTCAAAAACAATCGAGGGGAAAATCTATAAAGAAATTTTTACTTTAATAGATAAAAATTATGAGCTTTTGCAGGCCGCAAAACCTAAGGTTTCAAAAAATTCCTCCGGATATTATCTTTGGAATGTTTGGGATAAAAAAACCTTTGATCTGACTAAGCTTTTGGTCGGCTCCCAAGGCACTCTCGGCATCACTACTGAAATCAAATTCCGGCTCGTCAAACCAAAACCGCACACTAAAATGCTGGCGATATTTTTGAAAGACTTGAAGCCGCTCGCTAAAATTATAAATATTGTACTTTCCTACAAGCCGGAAAGCTTTGAATCCTACGACGACAACACTCTAAAATTAGCCATCCGATATCTACCGGACTTCATCAAGCTAATGAAAACTAATCTATTTTCTCTGGCATGGAGCTTCTTGCCGGAATTTTGGACCGCCATTACCGGCGGTATACCAAAATTGATTCTAATTGCTGAATTCGCCGGTGATTCGGAGGAGGACGTGACACGTCGCGCCACTAATGCCAGAACTGCCCTCAAAGAATTTTCTGTGCGCTCCAGAATCACAAAAAGCGACAAGGAATCGAAAAAGTATTGGGTAATCAGACGGGAAAGCTTTAATTTGCTTCGTCATCACATCAAAGGTAAACATACGGCTCCGTTTATAGACGATATGACCGTCCGCCCCGAACAGCTTCCGGAATTTCTGCCGCAATTAAACGAAATAATGGCCCAATACAAGCTGGTTTATACGGTCGCCGGCCACATTGGCGACGGCAATTTCCATATTATTCCATTGATGGACATGACCAATCCGGAGTCCAGAAAAATTATTCCGGAGCTGTCCGAGAAGGTTTATGATTTAGTATTCAAATTTCACGGCTCAATGAGCGGTGAGCACAACGACGGCTTGATCCGCACGCCTTTTCTGGAAAAAATGTACGGCAAAAAGGTGATGGCATTATTCAGAAAAACCAAAAAGATATTCGACCCGGACAATCTATTTAACCCGGGCAAAAAAGTAGATGTTAGTATAGAATATTCTATGGGACACCTAGCGGAGAAATAGCATGTTGAAAAAATACTATATGCACTTCCTCGAAAAACTTGACCGGCAAATAATCTCCAAAATCAGCGCCGCCTTCCCTTTTGTGGCGCGCCTCGCATTATTTGTGGTTTTTTTCGGATTTGGTGCCCTAAAGCTCTTTGATGCAAGTCCGGCTAATCCACTGGTTGAAAACTTACTACACAACACCCTCCCTTTCATTGGATTTAACGAATTCATAATCGGTCTCGGAATCTTTGAGATGCTAATCGGAATCTGTTTCGCCATTCCTCGCCTAGAGAGGCTGGCAATCCTGCTTTTGGTGCCGCACATGATTACTACCGGAATGCCGCTATTTCTCCTGCCTGAAATTGCCTGGAGCTCTTTCCTTGTTCCAACTCTTGAGGGGCAGTACATAATAAAAAACTTGGTAATTATCGCTCTCGCGATGGGCATCGCCAGCCAACTAAAACCGATTCACTTTAAGAAATAGTCTAATCCCCCATTCACGCTAGAATGAGGGATTTTTTTATGGCTTTGTGTTACGTGTACCAGACTTATAAAATTAGAGATAAAATGGTATAGTTATTAGAATGGAAGCAAAGACCTCCCCGAAAGATGTATTCCTACACCTCCTATCAATTGTTTCGCTATATACGAGCGGAATCGCTTTTTTAGTGCTGATTTTCCAATATGTGAATGTGCTCTTCCCCGATGCCGTAGCTGGAGATAATTATTATCAACTAGAGTCCGCTTATCGGATGATTCGATGGTCTATTTCTTCTCTAATTATAGTTTTCCCGACCTATATTATCGCCACCTGGTTTTTGAATAAATCCTACGACAAAACTCCCGCCAAGAAAAAAATCTGGGTCCGAAAGTGGCTAGTCTATTTCACGCTCTTTGTCGCCGCGCTGATTATCATCGGCGACTTAGTAAGTCTGATTAACAATCTTCTCAACGGTGAATTAACGATGCGCTTCTTATTGAAGGTACTGGCTGTATTCTTTGTATCCGGAAATGTTTTTTATTACTACATCTGGGAGTTAAAACATAAAAAAGCTGAGTAATGAAATACTACGTTTATACAATTATCGCAATTGTCGCGACATCGGTAGTAGCCGGTTTCTTTATCGTCGGCTCACCAAAAACTGCCCGCCTTTTCGAGCAAGACAATCAACGGCTCTCCAGTCTTCAAATGATTCAATCGGAAATAATTAATTTTTGGATTAACAAAGCAAGATTGCCGAAGATGCTTTCTGAATTAGAAGACGATATCCGCGGCGTGCGCATCCCGAGCGACCCCGAAACCGGCGCGCCTTATACCTACACCGTCACGGGAGCGGAAAGCTTTAAATTATGCGCCGTATTTGCAAAGCCAAGTCTAATTTCAACCCGTTCAAATATTAGCCCGAAGCCTATACCGGCAATGTACTACGCAGAGCCGTACGCGCAAGATAATTGGCAACATGGCGAAGGAGAAGTTTGCTTTGATAGAACTATCGATAAGGAGATATACCGCCCGACCCCAATCAAGAAGTAGCTCGGCTACTTTTTGCTCTCTTACAAAAGGCTTGTTCGTATTGCTTCTCGGACACAGAATAGCCCCACTCCAACGGTGGGGCTTTCTTCTCTCTCGGCGGTTAATCGTTCGTAAAATAATAACGAACGAACCAAGCTTAACCGCCTCCGAGATGTTCCTTAAAGCAACACGACCAAGCCCCAAGACACCAAGAGAACAAAAAGTAGCCTCACTCATGTTGGGAGGCGTAGTTATTTTTTTGCGAACAGCGATAACAGAAATACGGCCGCGCTGGATAAGACTACCAACGGCCCGGGGGGGAGATTGAAAGTAAACGCCAATAGAATGCCACCCAAGGCACTGACCGATCCTAGTATTACGCTCATAAAGCCATAGGTGCTGAAATTTTTCGCGATATTCTTTGAAGCAGCAGCCGGAATAACAACCAGCGCGCCCATTAATAAAGTTCCTACTACCTTCACGCCCAACGCCACAACCACCGCCACCAACGCCATAAACACAAAATTCCAGACACGCGTGTTAATTCCTTGGGACCGGGCGAGATCCGACGAAACTATGTCTAATAAAATCCGGCGACGAATTGCAAAAGTTGCCACCAGAACCACCAGCGACAAAACGACTCCCAAAATTGCGTCCATCAAATTAACCTTGCTAATATCGCCGAACAACGACTCCAGTAATTCCGGCTCCGGAGTCACCAAGATGCCGACTGCCAGCGCCACGGCGAAAATAATACCCACAATCGCTTCGGCGGGAATATCCGTTTTCTCTTCTAGTTTCCAAACTAAGAATACTCCTACCGCCAAGGCAGAAAACGCCCCCAAGAAGGGATTTATACCATAAGTAAGGGCAATGCCAATGCCGGGCAGGGCAACGTGCGATAATGCATCCCCCACTAATGCCATGCGCTTCAAGACCATCAAAGAACCAAGGTAAGCCGAAGCCGCCCCCACAAATACACCCACTAAAATACTGGCGATTAAATTAGAATCAATGTTGGTGCTCATGTGGGTAAATTCCTATCTGCGATCCGTACAACTCTTCCAAAATTTTCGGATTCAAAGCCTCTTTCGGCGAACCGAAACAAACTTTCTCTTTATTCAAACACAAAACTTTCTCGGCATAACGATATACGATATTAAAATCATGGGTAATCAAAATAATAGTGAGGCCATGCTCGCGGTGCAGCTTCCCAAGTAGATTATAGATTGTCTCTTCGCCGCCAATATCAATGCCGGTGGTCGGCTCATCAAAAAGTAAAACGTCGGGGTGATTCATTAAAGCATAAGCTATCATCACCCTCTGAAATTGACCTCCCGATAGCTCACCAATGCGCGCGCCCAGAACATGCCTCCGGAAATGATGTTGATCGGCAGACTCTCCGCGGCGCATTCCCACAGATTCTAAGGCTTCATAAATTTCCGCTTCTGAAGCTCCCTTCAAGCGCAAAAAATCCAATACACTCATCGGCAAATCCCTATCAATGGATAGCTTTTGAGGCACGTATCCCACCTTTACATTCGGCATCCAATCAATTTTTCCTTCATATGGTAAAATACCCAAAAGCGCCCGGAAGAATACGGTCTTTCCGGCTCCATTCGGACCGATTACCGCGACTACTTCTCCCTTTGTTACCTCCAGAGAGAGATTACTAATCACCGGCTCGCCCCCAAAAACTACCCGTAGATCTTGAACTTTAAGTATTGCAGGCATAAATAAGTCATTGCTTTCAGTATAACTAAGATATGGTAAAATAAACAGTAATGACTGAACGCCCTTTTTCCCAATTGATAAGAGAAATTTTTACTCAAGCCCGAGGCTTGTTTATGCCGTCATATAAACATATGACCAATAAACTTAACAAAGGGATTGATAAAAATTTCCTTACCCTTCCGGGAGGCGCGACTATAGCCGATTTCTTTGTCGCTCTTCTTCAGCGTAGAGTCTACGCTTTCATCGTCGCTTCGCGAAATCTAGGCTATAGTCGTAGCCTTCAATTGGAAAAGGAGGGTATTTAGTCATTACCAAAATGAAAAAAAATAAAAAACAAGATAAGCCCGTTCGGCAAGCTCAGAGCGAGAAAGATAAATTATTGGTTCCGGCGAAAGAATTGCCGATCCATCTCCACCCGAAAGATTGGCGTCATTCTTTCCACTGGCGCATCTTCCGCATTATGGCGGAATTTGTGGACGGCTTTCAATTTTTAGCTGACCTAAAGAATACGGTTACTTTTTTCGGCTCTGCCCGCCTCAATGAAGGAACCCGCTGGTATGAAGTGGCTCGAGAGCTCAGCAAAATGCTCGCTAAGGCCAAATTTGGCGTAATTACAGGAGGCGGACCGGGTATTATGGAAGCCGGTAACCGCGGCGCTTTTGAGGGTAAGGGCGACTCTATCGGAATCAACATCCAACTGCCTTTTGAGCAACGCATCAACGAATATGTAACTAAAAGTCATGGTTTCTATTATTTCTTCACCAGAAAAATAATGCTCTCTTTCGCTTCGCAGGCTTATGTTTATTTTCCCGGTGGATTCGGAACTTTAGATGAGCTTTTTGAAATCTTAACTTTAGTTCAAACAAAAAAGATTTATGACAAAATTCCGATAATTTTGGTAGGAAAAGAATTCTGGGGAGATATCGATAAATGGATGCGCGAGAAACTCCTCTTGCAGCACAAGACAATCGATGCCGAAGATCTGGAGCTCTACACGATTGTAGATACCGCGAAAGAGGCTTTCGAGATAATTAAGAAATCTAAACCCCGCGAAGAATTCTAATAAAAACCCCCTCTTTCGAGGGGGTTTTGTTTTATTTCTTAATCTCTCCTTTGTAGCCTTCAGACTTTTCATAGCGCTCTTTGGCTTCATCTCCGCCAATAAACTGCTCGTAGGCCTGCCAAATCTTAGCGCCGCTCATTTCCTGCGAATCACCGACCGGATGGTTGCGCTGACGCTCATGAAGATCCCAAAGCACTTGCTGGCCATCCTCAGCCATTTGTACAAATCCCCTCCACGTAGCCTCCATATCGATACGCGCCTGAAGGATTGTGTGCCAAATCACCTTAAATCCAAGATCGCGCAGTTCGTTGAAGGTCGGGGGCAAACAATTGTGATTTTTTCGATAGTAACTCACCCAATCTTTATTGGGTGAGTAGTTGATACCCAAGATCATCTTCGGGTCATGCTTGAGCATTTCCGAAACCCAACGCTCAATCTGCTTTTTGCCAATCATAGCGTCCGCCCAAAGCACAGTTGGGCGCAAACCCCGATAATCCACATCCATGTAGCGCTTAGCTCGGTCGAGTGCGTTATCGATGCCACCGCCCACCGCTGTCAGAGCATCAGTGCGAACCATGAGACGCATCGAGGTACCGAGAGCTTTAGAAACATTCAACCAAGAACGAATCTTGGCAACCATCTTCTCTGGCGCGATACACTGCTTACCGCCAAGATTGCCACAGCGACGAGTCGCTTCAGAGTCCTGGTCTTCCATGTGAGCCAAACCCACACCCATCTGGTGATAAAGCTCGACCAATTCAGGAAGAGTTACCTCGGTTCCGAAGCCAGTTTCTGCGTCCACGATTGTTGGCAAGGGATAGGCCGATGAAACCGCATAACGAGCCATCAGGCTCATCATGGTGCGATCATGAAATCCCATATCAGGACGGCGCCAATTCATTGCGCTGATTGACCAGCCACCGATGTAGACTCCATTGAAAACACAGGGTTGACTGACAGCCTTTCGCCTTAGCATGATTTCCTTGGCGATGTAGGCACCCATGGCGTTATAAACGCCAGGAGCAATAATACAGCCGTCGCGCTTGAGCGTGTTCATAAACACATCCCCAGGACGCTTGTGTCGGCACTGGAAAAGAACTTCGAAGTCCTTTTCCATGAAATCTTTGGATCCCATGGTCAACCTCTTAACTAATTAAGAACTGAGAATATTCTAAACTTTTCCCTCCTGCAAATCAACTATAGTTCGGCCCTTCGACTAGCTCAGGGTAAACAGGCTCACTATAAATAAAAAATGACCCCTACTTGGGGTCATTGCTTAAATTTTATGCCGCATTCCGGACAATATTCGAAAGAGGATTTCTGATGACGACTATGGTCGGTCCGTTTGCAGAAAATTTTACAGAGAGAGCACCATCCTTCACAAGCCCTAATTAGGCTATGAAAGAAATTCGAGCAAACGCCATTCTCATCCGGCTCCCGCCATTGCTCTGTATCACTGCGCTCTTCCTCGGAAGGCGGATTTTTAGCTACCGGTAGAATCACTCCGCACATCCCACAAAAATTCGCTACCGAACCCATCTTATATCCGCAATTACCGCAAAGATTCATGGCGACGCCCCCTTTTCTTATTCCGGCGATTTTCTAAAACCACCCCAACAAGTAGTCTTCCAATACGTGCACTACAATAGATAGCGACACACACAGCCAAAATACATAGTGGCGTATGGAGTACTCGATCCGGCCCGCCCCACAACATCGGCAAATGATCGATATCAATGAAGACAGCAGCCAGCCCAGCAAAAAGCCCAGCGCAAAGTGTGAAAGAAAAGCCATCACGGACCATTGCCAGCTCCAGATAGGATTTCTTAAGTCGGTAATAGGCGCTTTTAAGACCTTGAGCACATGATGTCCAGATGGCCACATTCTGCCTCCCTCTCAATGTTCTAGAGTCAATTTAAACAAAATGCGCTAAGAAATCAAATACTTTTCCAAAAAGAAAAACACCAGGCCAAGCGCGCTAAAAATTGCGGAGATAATCCAAAAACGCATAGTAACTTTAGTTTCCGGCCAACCCAGGGCTTCAAAATGATGATGAATAGGGGCCGACAAAAAAACTTTCTTCCCACGAAACTTCTTACTAAGAACCTGCACGATAACAGAGAAAGATTCGAACACCATAACCGAAGCGAACAGCGGTAGTAGTAAAGTGGTGTTGGTCAGCATCGCGATTACGCCCATGGTTATTCCCAATGACATCGAACCGGTGTCTCCCATAAAAAAGCGGGCCGGATAGATATTGAACCATAAAAACGCGAGCAGGGCGCCGATGGTAACGCCGCTAAAAGCTGCCAAATCATAGCGACCGATGGCGAAGGCCACGACCGTAAGCGCCGAAAAAGCGAAAAGCAAAACCCCTCCAGCCAAACCATCCAAGCCATCAGTCTCATTGGCTGAAAAAGCGCTGGCTACGATAATAAATACGAATAGCGGTATATACCATAAGCCAATTTCCAGATTTCCAACCAAAGGAATATGAAGAACGCTCCAATCCAATCGATAATAGAACCAAAGCGAACCAACTATCGCCAAGGTGAGATAGAGGACCAGTTTCTGAGTCATCCTCAATCCCCCTCCGTAGGGTCCAATCTTGAGAACCCCAAGTATGTCATCAGATAATCCTAAGATTGCCGCGATAAACATAGCCGCAATCGGCAAATAAGTCTGAGCCCGATCCACGAAACTTAAATAGGTCCAGAATCCATCAAAAAGAAGATCGAGAATCAAAAAAAACATTGCTAAACCTAAGACCGTAATCCAAATAATCGAGCCGCCCATCGTCGGCGTACCGGCTTTCTTGGCGTGTAAGCTGGAAAATATCGGAGCAGATTCACTGGAACGAATTTGTTTTGCGGCGTGAAATTTATAAAGCAGCTTGGAAATCAAGGGCGTTAAAGCCAATGCCACTAAAAATGACACTAGCGAAAGACCTATGACTCGGACTGCTTGAAGAACAATCATTGGGGTGGTAATTAGTTGCTATTGATTAATTATCGACTAGAAACCAGTCACTTAAAATCTCAGTATCTTCCGCCCGCTGTTTGCTTCCCAGAACGATGACCGCGAACGCGCGGTTGCGATAATTGAATAATGATACCAAGTTACCACCTGCCTCATCAATAAATCCGGTTTTCCCGCCGATAAAATTAGAATATCCCGCAAAAGGATGGGTCGCGCCTTCGATTTTTTCTTGCGAGAGAGTTAATAGGTTTATATGTCTTGTGAATATATAATTCACAAGACGATTCAAATCTTCTGCGGTGGTCAAATCCAGCGGCGAAAGTCCGCTTGAATCAAAGAATCGGGTATTAGACATTCCCATCTCCGATGCCTTTTTATTCATCATCGATACAAAATTTTCTTTCCCGAAATGCTCTGCGATAGCTACTGCTGCGTCATTACTGGAAAAAACCATCATCACCCTCAAAAGATCCATAAGTGGATAAGATTTCCCGCTGACTAAATTACCGGCAGAACTTTCCGTGGCGATTGCAGCCGGGCTCACCTTAATAATCTGATCACTGCTTAAATTTTCGATCGCCACCACGGCCGTAACTAACTTGGCCAAAGAGGCGGCCGACCATTGTTTTTGAGAATTAAAACTAAACACCGGCTTAATAATTCCAATTTCTTGTACTAAGGCGGAAATTCCTGAAATGGAGGGGGTAAGAATTGCCGACTCTGTTACTTTCACTAATAAAGCGCCCCTCTTGGAAATCAGATCAGGAATAACGACCGCTTTGGCTAGTATGTTATCTCGCGAGATAACACCTGATATTCTATCAGCCTGACGGATCTGCTCACGCTGACTGTGCCCGCGCGCGCCTCCGGCTAAAACCAAAATAAAAACCACAATCGTAAAAAATAAACCGTGAAAATTATGCTCCTTGTGTTCCTTGGTCATTGTAGAATATTTTTATTATTTAAAGATTTAAATATTGAAACATAAAGCGTGGGTTCATTCGGTTGGGAGACCAGCTGAAGTCTCGGGTGCCGCTGGGGGTGGACCAACCTCGGCGGGATTTCTTAATTTTGATATCAGGCTCTGGAATTTTTCATAATCAGGTAAATCTTCAACTCTGGCCACGCCCAAAAACTTCAAAAGCTCGAAGTTAGGCTTATACAAATAAACATTCCCCCTCTTCGGGTCAGGATAACGCTCCACAAGCCCTCGGATAGAAAGATTCCGCAAGCTGAAGCTGGAATTGACGCCTCGGATATAATCCAGCTCTGCGCGAGTCATCGGGCCGGCATAAGCGACGATGGAAAGCGTCTCTAGGGCGGCCGGTGTCAGATTTTCCCGCAATTCTTCTTTCATCACTGTCTCCAGCAAAGAAGAGAAGTCTGGCTTGGTAGTTAGTTGAACTTTTTCTTTATCGTAAACCAAAAAAAGTCCGCGATTCCCGGCCTTCAACTCTTCCGCTAATTTCTTAAGCGCCGCCTCTACATCTTCTTCAGAAGCCTTTAAAGTTTGTGCAATCTTTTTTAAACCAATTGCATCTCCGTAGATAAAAAGTAGCGCCTCAATTTTAGCTATTATTTCAGCCATTAGATTTTTGAATAACCATGTCTTCAAACTGACTCCCCTGTTCAACATTAATAATACGCTCTTTCAAAAGATGCAGAATAGCCAAAAATAAAATAATTACTTCATGCCGAGCCTTCTGGCCGGACATTGTGCGAAAGCTGTGCTGACCAGCATCTTTAAATCTATTTAACAGCTCTTCCATCTTTTGTTCAATAGTTACCACCGTCCTTTTGACGGTTTGCTCTTCCGGCAACAATACTTTTAAAATTGCCGCCAGATTATTCACGGCGCGAGCCAGATCAGAAATTTTCAAATCTTCCGGAGGATAAAAAATTGATTGCTCGCCTAAGCTAAAAAACAACGGCCTCGCATAGGCGGAAACATTCCTATCCCAAAGATTTTTAATGAACCCACTCGCCTGCTTGAACTCGCGATAAATTCTCAATCTGCCCTCCAAATCTTTAATATCTTCTTCCTCATCTTTAGAAAGCTCCAACATCGGTAAAAGCGCTTTTGATTTTATAAGCACCAATTTCGCCGCCACCACCAAAAAATCGGCAATCACTCCTGGAGCCGTTTTCTCTAACGTTTTCACATATCGTAAAAAGTCGGCAGTAACCTCCGCCAAACTGACGGCGGTGATCTCCAACTTTTTTTCTTCGATTAATTCCAGCAGCTTCCCAAGTGGCCCGGCAAATTGTTGTGTTTTAACTTCGTAATTGGTCATAAAATATTCCTATGGCGTTTCAGGCTTCAGCGCATCTTTAGTATAAATGTTTGATGCGTTCCAAAGCATCCAGCCGCCATCAAGATCGGGGTGGCCGGCTACTGAATCTTCCCAAGCCTGAATCTGGGCCTTCACTTTCACGGCGTCATAGTCAGCCCCCAAATCAAAATCCTGAAACCACGGCCGAAGCTTGGCCCGAATCGGAGTAGTAGAAGCATAGACTTTAAATTCTTCAATTCTTTTCACCGCAGTGTCCATAGAGTATTTTATCACTTCATAAGGATACTCTGCCGGCTTTTCAAATCCGATGAATCCCGTGAAGTAATGAGATGGGTAAGTCATCGGAGCGATGGCATCTAAGTACGGCAGAGCGAATTCCAGATGCTGACCGATGCCCAATCCGTCTTTGTTTATAGTCACCAATCCGAACAAATCACCGGAAATTTTACCGTCAGGAATCTGCGCGTGAAGATACTCAAGAAATTGCCGAACGATTTTCGTTTTTAAAGTTTTCTCATCCCAAAAAGGATACTTGATATCATCCATATCGCCGTCGGAAGCAAAACGAATATAATCAAAATTCGCCTCATCCACTCCCCTGGCCAGAATCTCTTTAGCGATATCGGCATTGTATTGCCAAACTTCCGTAGAAGCCGTATCCATCCACATCAAACCTTTGAAATCTTTCCATAGTCCTCCGGTTGAAGAACTATAAAGAGCGAGGTCCGGACGGGCCAAGGCCAGACGTTGATCCTGAAAGACCGAAATACGGCCGATTACATAAATTCCTTCGTCATGAAAACGCTTCACTAGTTGGTTCAGCTTGGGAATTCTAATTTCAATAGCGTCGTATTTTTTAGGAAGCTCTAAATCAGTGTTGTATGCCACGTAACCGGAATAATCCTTAATATCAATAACTATCGCATTTAATTCCGTTTCTTTTATCAGATCAATTAAATATTTTAATTTTTTTTCACTGCCGGCTGACCAGCTAGTAGCGTAGATAGCTTTGATTTTTTCCGGAGGATTGATCAGTGGCTTCTGCGGGGCAATATCAACAATTTTTGGAACAACCGGTTCCGCCGGAGCAACTTTTTTCTCTACCCCCATGTCTTCCGTAGATAGAATAATTATCTTATTGGATTCCTGTGAAAATAAAAAAAGCCCGAGGCCGGCTAAAAATATCCCTATTGAAATTATCATATTCCTCACGCGCATGAATTTACCTTAATTTTACCTCACCCGAGGCCGACTGCCAATAAGACTTATAAGTCCTATGTGACGTATTTGTCCTATGACACTCCTAGGTATTGACGGGTTCGAGAAAGTGTTGTAGGATGGCGGTAGCGAGATTTGGCGTGGTGCCAAGTCCTTACCAATTTTCAATAAGTTTCAGATGAAGGAGGCGGCAGATGGCCAGAGAAGAGAAGGCTAGAACGAAAGGTACGGGATTCGTTAAGCTGGTGAAGAAAGGCAAAGATGGTGAGTGGATCGAGTTGCTTCTCGTGCACAATCTTTCCAAGCCAATGCCCGATGGCAAACCCAAGAATGTTGGCTGGGGAACACCGGGCGGTGGAGTTCGCGAAGATGAAAATGAGTATGAGGGAACGCTCCGTGAGTTGTTTGAAGAAAGCAATGCATTCCTCAATGTCGTCAGAGAGCTGATGAAAGAATTTATCGGACGCGAGCATGAGTTCGGCTATCTGGAGTATATGAACGAGGAAGATCAGAAAAAAGTTCTCACCATTCACCGGTTTGAAAAAATGCCGGAAAGGCTGGACAGTCTCACAAGGGAGATCAAGCGACTGAAGATCGAAGATCCTCGGCTGAAGCCGGCTGTTGAGGAACGCAATGCGATCATCACGGAATATGCCTCTGCCGCAAAGAAATTCGGCCTGATAAAAATGATCGGCCAGCCGACGCCAGAAAATGGCCGCGACGGTGGGACTCATACGACCTGGCTGTTTGAGGTAGATGCCGCCGACATCCTCAACATCGATGATCTAGGAACTCGCAACGAGATCGCCGGGAACGTAGACGGCTGGATGTGGGCGATGCGCGAATATCTCGAAGAGCGCGGAAGAAATTACAAGAACTCTTTCGGCAAACCCGACTACATCTACGTAAAACACCTGCGCCGTCTTGGATTGATTCAAGACTAACAATCACCCGCCCCCCACAGGGGCGGTTTTTTTACTTTTGTTATAGAATAATAGCAATGTCCAAATACCCTTTTTCCCAATTGATAAGAGAAATTTTTATTCAATCTCCAAGGCGCGAGAGTGTAGCTGTAGACTCTACTGCAAGCTTGAGCAACGAAGGAGTTTATAAAAATTTCCTTACCCATCCGGGAGGCACGACTATAGCCGATTTCTTTGTCGCTCCTCTTCAGGGTAGAGTCTACGCTTTCATCGTCGCTTCGCGAAATCTAGGCTATAGTCGTAGCCTTCAATTGGTAAAGGAGGGTATTTAGACATTGCCGTATGGCACTCGCTATATATAGAAAGTACCGCCCGAAAAGTTTTGACGAGCTTTTGGGTCAAAAAGAAATAATCGAGGTACTCCGCAACGCGGCGCGGCAAAATAAAATCGCCCACGCCTATCTTTTCTATGGCCCAAAGGGCACCGGCAAAACCACCGTCGCCCGCCTCGTTGCCAAACTCGCCAACTGCGAGACTCGCAAAGAAGACAAAGCTTTCGGCCAGAAAGGCGAACCCTGCAACAAATGCGCTCACTGTTCGGAGATAGATTCCGGCCGGGCGCTAGACGTAATTGAAATTGACGCCGCCTCCAACCGCGGCATAGACGACGTGCGCGAACTGCGCGAAGGCATCCGCCTCTCCCCTTCTTCTTACGACTACAAGGTGGTCATTCTAGACGAGGTCCACATGTTGAGCCGCGACGCATTTAACGCGCTTTTGAAAACTCTGGAAGAGCCGCCGGCGCACGCGATAATTATTTTGGCGACCACCGAACTGGAAAAGGTCCCTCCGACCATCATCTCCCGCACCCAGCGATTTCATTTCCGAAAACTGACCGTGGAAGAAATTATTGAGAAGTTGAACCGGATTGCCGCCACGGAAAAATTCAAAGTCGCCGAAGATGCCATAGAATTGATTGCCGCCTCAGCCGAAGGTAGCTTGCGCGACGCCGAATCTCTGCTGGACCAGATGGCCAGCATCAAAACGGAGATCTCCGTTGAAGATATAGAAAAAATTATCGGCAAAGTGGGCCTCGCTCGCACTGCCGACTTCTCCGAACTGGTACTCTCCACCGATCTAGCGGGCGCTTTGAAATATATTTCCGACCTGAACTCGGGCGGCTATAACTTAGTGGACTTCAACAAGGAACTGATAAATTACTGGCGCCGGTTGTTGAGTCTGAAATTTGACCCAAAGCTGGATGAGTTATATAAAAACGAACTGACGAAAAAAGAATTGGAAAAAATGAAAGCGCAAAGCGTGAAAGTCGTCGCCGATAAACACATTAATTTCATAAAATCCCTCATCCGCGCCTACAGCGAAATGCGCTACTCCCCTTTTGCAATCGTCCCGCTGGAAATCGCGATAATTGAGAATTTGCAGAAATAGTTCCGGGGCAGGGAATCGAACCCCAATATCATCCTTCAAAGGGATGCGTCCGACCATTAGACGACCCCGGAATAAACCTACTTTAACTCAAAAAAGCCATTCATTCAATCATTGAGGATTGCTGGGATTTTTATTCCTCCGTAGTTATGTATAATATATTTATGATGAATTTTAATTTTTCAACGATGAATTGGAGCCTCTGGACACCGCTTATGGGGGCGGGAATGATTTTAAGCTTGGCTTTCGTAGTATGGTCTCTATTTGGAAGGGAATGTCGATGTGGAAAGCGGCTCAAAAAGGAGACCGTAATTGGTTTATTGCTCTATTGATACTCAATACGGCCGGAATTTTGGACATTCTTTATATCTATCATTTCAGCAAGAAGAACGAGGCGCCTGCAGAAGTAAAGCAATAAACGTTAAAATCGTGTAAAGTAGCAGTAATGTCTAAGTATCTTACTTTCGGAGCTATTTTAGCTGTGATTATCAGCGCGGGACTTTTCTCTCTTGGCGACCCAGCTGAGCTGGGTCAGGCCACGCTTAGCGTGGCGAACAAAAAAACCGAAAATGTAGCAGCAAATCCCTCAACAAGCGGAGCAGGTTTTGTCATCAAGATGAGCGATGCCGGCTATGACAAGTTGGCTTTGGAAATAAAGCAGGGCGATACGGTCACTTTTGAAAATACTGGGACAACCAAATACCGCTGGCCGGCTTCCAACATCCATCCGACTCATCAAATATATTCGGAGTTTGATCCGAAGAAAAAAATGGCGCCCGGAGAATCCTGGAGCTTCACCTTTAACAAACCCGGAACCTGGAAATTCCACGACCACCTCGCCCCCGGTATCGTTGGGGACATCAAAGTAATCCCGGTTGCCGGAGCGATCGAAAATATCGCGTCGGAAAAAGTTGAACCGAAAAAATCTGTTCCAAAACCGACCACTAAAACTGAAACTGATTTCGCCTCCATAAATATCATGGCGGCCCTGAAAGATAACGAACAGCTGACCAAATGGCTGAACGCGGTCGGCCCGAAAAAAATAATGGAAAAACTACTGAAAGACACCAACGGCGGTTCGTTGGTGGACTGCCATCAGGAATCCCACACCGTCGGACGATTAGCATTTAAAATATACGGCGCCTCGGCTTTCGGCGACGGCAATTCTTCCTGCCACTCCGGCTATTATCACGGAGCAATGGAAGAGTTGCTAAAAGAAAAGGGCACCGCCAATCTATCAAAAACCATCAATGATGTCTGTGATACTTTCAACACCAGCTTCGGACGCTTTGAATGTCTGCACGGTGTCGGCCATGGCGTCCTGGCCTATGATAACTACGACCTTCCGAAGGCCATAAAAACCTGCCGGCTCCTAAAGGATGACTACTCTGTCTCCTCCTGCTACGGCGGAATGTTTATGGAAAATATCATCACCGGCCAGGGTTCCGGCGGGAGTAAGGACCACGACACGGAATGGGTCAGCAAAGATCCGCAGTTCCCCTGTAATGCCATTGATCAGGACCACGAAGTTCAATATCAGTGCTATCAGATGCAGACCAGCTGGATGCTGACGCTGTTTAGTTATGACTTCAATAAAGTCTCTGAAGAATGCCTGAAATCCCGCCCGGATATGGTTGAGGTCTGCTTTAAAAGCTATGGCAGGGACGCGGCCGGCCACACCCTGCGCAATCCGCAAAAGATTAAAGAATTATGCGGAAAAATTCCGGACATCCAAAACTACTACTACATCTGCGTAGTGGGCGCGGTGAACGTGGTCGTTGATTTCTGGGGCGACCTGCTCACCACCCAAGCCACCGAGCTTTGCCAAATCCTTCCCGAAACCGGAAAACGCTCCTGCTACACTACACTCGCCTCTCGCCTGCTGGATGTATTCAACACACCAGAGCGCCGAAAACTTATCTGTGACGGCTTTGAGGCTGATTATAAAAATCTATGTCTAGCCAATTAGTAATTCTGGCGGGTGGTCAGGGAAAACGGATGAATCATCACCTGCCCAAACCGCTCGTTCCTATCGCAGGCAAAAGCATAATTGAGCGACTTCTGGAGCGAATGCGCGACCTCTTCCCGAAACCGGTGATTGTCATCGGCCACAAAAGCCAGGAAATCAGGAATGCTCTCGGATCTTCATACACCTACGCCGAGCAGAAGGAACAGCGTGGCACAGGCGACGCCCTGCTATCAGCCAAAGAAGCTCTATCCGATTTTGAAACCATCGTGGTAATTCCCGGAGACAATCCCCTGGTCAGCCGGGAAACAATAGAAGCAATGCTCGCCGATCAGGAGGGAAACAACAGCGTGATGGCAATGGCAACGATTAAGGTACCGAATTTCGAAAATGAATTTAAAGTCTGCGAACGCTATGGGCGGGTCATCCGAAGCAGTGATGGTTCGGCCAACCGAATCGTGGAGTTCAAAGATGCCACAGACGAAGAGAAAAAGATCACCGAAGTTAATCCTAGTTATTATGTTTTTGATACCAATTGGCTCTGGGAAAATATCGGAAAAATAAAACCCAATAACGCCGCCGGCGAGTATTATTTAACTGATCTTTTGAATATCGCAACCGAGCAGGGTCATAAAGTCCCGGCCGTTAAAGTAAAAAATCCTATTGAAGGAATGGGTGTAAATAACCCGGAGGAGCTCGCGATAGTTGAGAAATATATTCAAAATTTGTAAGATAGAGGCAGTTCTTGCCTAGCTTCTAGGAGAAAACCAGAATGGCAATGCCAAGGAGTCTACTGCTGGTGCGCCACGGAGAATCGGAAGGTAACGTCGCAAAAAAATTATCTGAAAAACGCGACCACAGTCTATTCACGGAAGCGTTTATGAAACGCCACAGCTCCACTTTCCGCCTTACAAACAAAGGCAGGAAGCAGGCAGAAATGGCCGGCGATTGGATTCGCAAGAACGTTGGCTTAGAATTCGACCGATGTTACACATCCGTATATCTACGCGCGATTGAAACAGCTTGCATCCTGCAACTTCCGTTCGCGGAATGGCGAGCAGAGATTTTTCTCCGCGAAAGGGACTGGGGCGATCTCGATGTAGTTTCTCAAGAAGAAAAGGAGACTAAATATAAAGAGATTATGGAGGCGCGGAAATCAGATGGAATATTCTGGCGGCCACCAAACGGCGAGTCTATGTCGAACCTCTGCATTAGGGTAGATCGAGTTATTCAAACGATGGCTCGTGAATGTAGCGGCAAAAATGTGATTGTAGTCTGCCACGGGGAGACAATGAGGGCTTTCCGAATCATCTTGGAAAGAATGTCGCCTTGGGAATATGCCCGCCTTGATGCCTCGACCGATAAAAAAGACCGCATTCTCAACTGCCAAATCCTACAATATACCCGAGAAGATCGAGTGTTTAGCACGAACCCCGCCATCGGCGGGGCCACTAAAAAATCCAAAAAGCTTCTCCCCCACTTCACCTGGATGCGCTCCGTCTGCCCGACCAATACCGCCTTATCGAGTAATATCTGGACACCCATCCAAAGAAAAAAATACAGCAACAGTGATCTTTGGGAAATCGCCGAACAGACAAAAAGAATGATTGAATAAAAAAACCCGCTAAACGCGGGATTTTTGTTTTTCCATTCTTTCGTTAATTGTTGGCTTAACTTTCACGGCCAACCGCAACTTAATCAAAGCCCAGATAACTACCCAAGAGGGATCAAATTCACTCTTGAGAAATCCAAGCTTGGGCGAATTCTGATCATGATGATGATTGTTGTGCCACCCTTCTCCGGCACCCCACAATCCCAGCCACCAAACATTGGTAGCCGTATTATCAAAATTTTTATACCCACGCGTATGGCCAATGCTATTGATGGCCGCAGCAGTTCTCAAATAAAGGTAGAGTTGGGCCACGAAAGCGAGGCCACCCGCCAGAACGCCCCACCAGCCGTAAAGCAAACCGAATGCCGACATTGAAGCAACAAATCCGATAGCTACGCCAAGCGGTCCATTTTCCAAAAGAACATCCGCTTTCGTTTTCGGAATGCCCCAGCAATACTCCTCCACCAATTGCGCGTTGTTAGCCGCCTCGGTGTAATACTTTTCATGCGTCCAGAAAAGACGCCAAAGACCAATTAGTACCGGGCTATGGGGATCTCCTTCAACGTCAGTAAAACGGTGATGCTTGCGATGTACTGCCACCCAGCTTCTCATCGCCTGCCAGGTAAACAACCAGAGCCAAACCCTCATCATAAATGCCACAGCCGAATTCAATTTGATTCCTTGATGAGTCATAGCCCGATGCAAATAGATAGAAGTGAGTAGGCCGTCCATCTGATGAGCAACCAAAACATAGCAGATCGCTGCGATGAAAAGATTCATCTCGGCCTCCTCTTACCCCTCAACGTCTGTCAAAGAATCTGGCTTCAGGGTAGCACTAAAGCATGCTCCGACACCAGAACGAGCGCCAATCTTCTCCAACATCGTCTTCGCCAAACAAAGCGCTACTCAATAAACTTAATTTGCGAACAACTAGCTCCAGTATCAAAAGAACGGCTGGACGATGCAGCGCTCGGCTAGGTGCGGAGCTCCCCCATATCCAACTGATAATCAAAATTAATCTGCGCGGCGAATTCCTTCATGTGACTGACTACAATCATCGCGCCATCATATTTACTCAATGCTTCGGCGATGACCGGCAGATGACGGAAATTAATATGGTTAGTCGGCTCATCTAAAATCAATAATCCCGGCCTCTGCAGAACGAAGCGGGCGAAAGAAAGGAGCCCTTTCTGACCCTCCGACAACGAACCAACTTTATTTTTCAGAAGATCATCAGTCAAAAGAAAATTCGCCGCTGCCGAACGCAAAGACTCTTCCGATCCCCCTTCCATAACATCCGCCAGAGATTTATAAACCGTCTGCTCAAAATCCAAGCCGGCAAAATCCTGCTGATAGTATCCGATTTTCACACCATCGCTAATTGAAGCCCCTTTAGCTTTTCCGGAAGCAATCAGCTGCAAAAAAGTACTCTTACCGATTCCGTTCGGACCTTTTAAAAGTAATTTGTTTTTCCGCTTCAAAATGACATTAACCTTTTTTTGAGTCGGCTTGTGATTTTCCATCACCGTCACGGCTTTAATCTCGGCAATCTTCCATTCCGGCAATTCGGAATCTATGAAAGTCTGTACCGGAATCGCAAAATTCCGAATTGTTTTGTCTTCCTGTCTCATATCCACCAGTTGGGATTCCAGTTCTTCTATCGCCTCTCCCATCTTGCGGGCCACATCACGCATCTTGCCTCCTTTCTGGGCGAAAAAATTGAATTGTTCTTTGCGATTAGTAATATCCCGCTCCAAACGAACGTTGGCCTGACGCTCCCTTTCAATCCGACGGGCGATTTCCGCCACCACATCCAAATAATCACCGACATACTGCTCCATTTTTCTGGTAAAAGAATCCAGATATAAAACCCCATGCGTAAATGCATTTAAAAATTTCGCGTCGTGAGAAATAACAATGCAAGTCTTTTCATAATCCACCAAAAACTTCGTTAATCGCTCAATGCCCTCTTTGTCGAGATTGTTAGTCGGCTCATCGAGCAACAAAATATCCGGATTTTGAATCAACGCAAAGGCCAACAATAAACGCGCCTGTTGGCCGCCGGAAAATTCCCGGACTTTCTTTTTTTCATCGAACTTCAAATTCACCACATTCAAGATTTTCTTTACCTTCGGCTCAATATCATAAACCTTCTCCTGAAATGCCTTTTCGAAAAATTGAATTACCGTCAAATCCAACTGATCACGAGGAATTACCTGCTTAGCAGTAGCAATAGTCGCGCCGTCTTTTATATTAATTGCGCCTTCTTCCGGCTCCACCTCTCCGGAAATCATTTTGAAAATGGTACTTTTTCCGGCGCCGTTCTGCCCCATTAAAGTCATTTTGGCTCCTTCCCGTATGCTAAAATCCACCTCATCCAAAAGAGTCTTGGCGGCTGTGAATCCGAAAGTAACTTTATTAAACCTTAAAACCACATCTCCGTGGTCGTAGTTTTTAGCCTCTTTTTGCGGTTGTTTAGCTTCCTTCTCCTTAGCCATATGTTTGGAAATGATATCATAATTGCCTTATTTTGTCCCGTCGCGCCAATTTTAAATATAAAGAAGGCGGGATCCCGCGCAGCGGGATAAAAAAACCCCCGAATTCGGGGGGTATTCTATTTCAGTGGAACGACTACGGCGGAGTAGTTCGGCCGGGGCAGCTTTTTCTGAGCCGCCTTCACCAAAGCCTCCGCAGACTTTTCGGGATCACAACATTCACGAACGATGCGGGAAATCTCGGAGATATCTAAAACCGAAAAAAGATTGGAATTTCCGGAAACCAGATAGAGGTCTTGGTCGTCAATCATCTCCCAATCGATCTTCGGCCGCGTGAATCCACTTTCCAGCACTTGCTGGGCAGGAGGACGAATCTTTATCAAACTGCTTTCACCATCCACCCGGACCCGCAATAGCTTAGCTTCGTCAGCAGCAGCAAACCAAATCCCATCGCCGGAAACCAAGAAGCATACGAAATTTTCAATACGCCGGCCGCTTTCCATCAAGACGTCATAGCCCTCCTGAAACGCCGAAATCTGCGACCTGGTGGAATTCAACACTCTTAGAAACCGTCCGGTGAATTCGGTGACCAAACAGCTCGCTTCCTGAATTCCCGGATCAGCTTCCTCATAGAAGACCCCGAACACCCATCCAGGCCGGTAAAAATCTCCAATCACATCGCCGGGCGACATCAACGAATCATCGCCACGCGACCGGAGAAAGCCTACAACTCTTTTCATTGCAAGCTCCTTATTCTAATGAACCGATGGTTATATTACCAACTCTCCAGAAGAACGTCAAATATTCGCAATAGTGCTATAATTACCTTAATGATTGGAGAAATACTTTTAGTTTTAGCGGTGTTCGCCCTATTCGCAATCGGACTATTAGGCACGGTGCTACCGATATTGCCGGGGGTGCCACTAGCATGGCTTGGTTTATTTATTTACGCCTACGTGAAACATTTCGAACCGATTTCCCTGACTACCATCCTAGTCTCCCTTGGTCTAACCATCCTTACTCTGATTACCGACATAATCGCTCCGCTGATTGGAGCCAAGCGATATCACGCTACCAAATATGGAGTAGTGGGCTCTTCGTTGGGTTTGCTGTTTGGAATATTCGCCCTCGGACCGCTGGGAGTAATCGTTGGTCCATTCTTGGGAGCGCTAATCGGAGAAGTTGCCGCGGGAAGAAAATCGAAGGACGCGATCCACTCCGCTATGGGAACCTTTCTCGGGTTCCTCGCCGGCTCACTGATTAAATTGATAGTCATTTTCGTAATGCTGGGATTTTTCATCGTTGCCTTGTTCTAGAAGAGTAATCGCTAATAATGCTAATTAAAGATTTAATATTGCGAATGGGCTTAAATACTCATTATTTGCATTATTTGCCAAAATTCGTATTATTAGCGAAAACTAACTATGTTAATTGACGACGTTACAATCAAAATCGCCGCTGGGCATGGAGGCAAAGGTGCCGTGGCTTTTGATAAAAATAAATTAGCCCTCGGCCCGGCCGGAGGCAGTGGAGGCAAAGGAGGTAGCATCTTTTTTCAGGGCGTGGCCGACATCGGAGCACTGCGTCATTTTCGTTTCAGAAAAGTAGTAGAAGCAGAAAACGGCCAAGAGGGTCGCGGTCAATATCGCGACGGCCAAGATGGGCAGGATTTGGTCTTAAAAGTCCCCGCCGGCACAGTCATCCACAATCTCGCGACCGGAGCACACACGGAGGTCACAAAAATTGGGGAGAAGATTTTAATCGCGCAAGGGGGCAAAGGAGGCAAGGGCAACTTTCAATTCCGCTCCCCTCGCGATACCAGCCCAGTCAGATTCCAATCTGGACTACCGGGAGATGAATTTCCTGTACGGCTAGAGCTCAAACTGATTGCCGGTGTTGGTTTAGTTGGCCTGCCGAATGCCGGTAAGTCCAGCTTGATAAATGAATTAACGGCCGCGAATAGTAAGGTGGCCAATTACCCCTTCACCACACTGGAGCCAAGTTTGGGCGCTTATTATGACCTAATTATCGCTGACATTCCGGGACTAATCGAAGGAGCATCGGGCGGCAAAGGCCTAGGAATAAAATTCCTTCGCCACGTAGAGCGCACGCAGACGATTTTCCATTTAGTTTCCGCCGAATCAGCGAATGTAGCCAAAGATTACAAAATTATCCGCGGTGAGCTGGGAGAATACAACCAAGAATTACTGGAAAAGAAAGAATATGTTTTCCTTACAAAAAGCGACATGCTGGATGCCGCCGGATTGAAGAAAAAACTCGCCACCCTGAAAAAACTAAATAAAAACGCCATCGCCATTTCTATCCACGACTCCGACAGCCTCGAGAAAGTAAAGAAAATCTTAAACAAGCTCATCGACGCGAAGAAATCTTAGGTATTTGACAAAAAAACTAGCTAGAGTATGATAAACGAGTTCGTAGGTTTCTCAGTCAAGTTAAGTCTTCTGAGTGGTCGCCCTATGAAAATTAATTAAATTACACATGGCAAAGAAATTGTATGTTGGTAACTTGCCTTACAGCGCTAACGACGAATCTCTAAAGGAGATGTTCGCAGCTGCTGGCAGCGTAGAGTCCGCTACCATTATCATGGATCGCGCCACTGGCCGGTCAAAGGGCTTCGGTTTCGTCGAGATGACGAATGACGAGGAAGCTACTAAAGCTATTGAAATGTTCAATGGCAAAGATATGGGTGGTCGCGCTCTCACTGTTAACGAGGCACGTCCAATGGAGCCCCGCGCTCCTCGCGAGTCCCGCTACTAAGCGCGACTTACACAAAAACCGCTCTCGATTTATCGGAGCGGTTTTTGGTTGCAGAACACCCTACATCTTTCGGCCAGACAGCTTCTCGGAAACAGAATAACTTTTCTCCTGCGGAAAAGTTTTCTTCGCTCTCGGCGGTTGTTCGTTCGATTATATAAACGAACGAACCAAGCCCAACCGCCTCCGAGATGTTCCTCAAACCAATCTGACCGAAAGATGGGTACTTCCGTCGACGGAAGTAATAAATTTAGCCTCGCTTTTATTTTATTCGCGTTCCCATGCCCCAACATCCCCAAATATGACTGCCGGGATTGCTCATTTGGATTCTCTTTCAATCTCCGGAACATTTTCCACTTTGTGACGAAGCGAATAACCCTATGATCCGGGAAATGCACCCAGCCGAGAAAATCCACTCCCGAAACAAGGGTCTTCAGAAATAACTTGTCTTTGTGAATGAATAATTTGAGATTCTCCTCAAGGAAATCCTGAATTTTCGGGATTATTTCCACAAGTCGTTCCTTGTCCGGAGACAAAAACACAAAGTCATCGGCGTATCTTACGTAATGTCGGGCTTTGAGTTTATGCTTCACGAACTGGTCAAATTGATTCATATAAACATTAGCGAATAACTGGGAAGTGAGATTGCCGAGGGGCAGACCAAAACCCGGCTTGGTGGAGAAACTACTTATGACATTCTCTAACAGCCAAATTATTTTCTGGTCGGGAATATATGCCTTCAGAATTTTGAGAAGAATCTGATGATTAATGCTGTCAAAAAACTTTTTGATATCACACTTTAATACCCAGCAGGTTTTGGTGTGATTTTTGCTAACTTTATATGCTATCGCTCGGAAACGATTAAGCGCTCGATGGGTTCCCTTTTTGATCCGGCAGGAAAACGAATCGGCAAAGAAAGTTTTATCAAAAAATGGATAAAGCAATCGGTGAATGGCGTGATGAACGAGACGATCGCGAACTTCCGCCTTGTGAATGATGCGTGGTTTGGGGTCGGCGATTCGGAATTGATAATAGCCGCCGTGACGGTATCTTTGACTTGCCAACTCCCCGTGAAGCGATAGAATGTTATCCATAAGATTGAAACCGAATTCCTGCACATCCTTTTTACCTCGCTTCCCCTTCAAGAATTCCTGCCAAGCAACCAAAAGATTTTCAATAGAAATTATATCCTCAAAACTATGACGGAATTGAATTCTACCTATAACGCCCCCCCCCCAGCCGATTTTTCCGTTGTTGCATAAAATAAAAGATGCTTACGCGCTTTGGTATTCCTACTACCAGATTCTACCAAAAACCCACCGCTACTCGCTCGGCCAGAAAATTGACTCTCTTTTTGTAGAAATTATAGAAACCGTGGCTGCTGCCGGCTTTATCGCCAAGGAAAAGAAGCTGGCATATTTAAGTTTGGCGATTATGAAAGTAGATACGCTAAAAGTTTTGATGATGGTTCTCTGGGAGAATAAATCGCTGAACGATAAAAAATATATTCAAATATCTTTTAAAATAAGCGAACTAGGAAAAATGCTTGGCGGCTGGCTGGGAAAGATTCAGAAACAAAACTCTCCCCGCTAAAAAGCGGGGAGAGAAATAGATAGATTTGCGACGACCGAACACCCAGACGTTGTCGGGATTCCAGAAGTTGTCAGCGTTGCCGTTGTTCGCGTTGAGCCAATGCTCATCGCTATTATGCTCCACGTTGAACACGTTCGGGTTGCCGTTCGAGTCAGTTATATATAAGAGGCTGCCTATGCCACCGCCCATTGAATACTCTCTGGGTTGTATCGAATTCCGTACCTAAAGTACGATAGCCTCTTATACCAAGTATCTCTATTTTTTTAGAGTTCTGCGCGCGCCACTCTATCTCCAACCTTGATCAGAAACACACTCGACACGCGGATACTGGATTCGGCAGCAAGGAACCTTAGTCCCCCGCGTATTCGCCTAATACCAAAATTATATTAACATACGCTAAAAACAAAAACCCCCGCGCTCGAAAGCGCGGGGACAAAGAGTCAAAGGGCCAGGTCAAAAGTTCCAAGGACTAAGAGCTACTTGCGACGACCGAACACCCAGACGTCGTCGGGATCCCAGAAGCGGCCAGCGTCGCCGTCGCTCGCGTGGAGCCAATGCCCACCGCCATCCGGCTCCACGCAGAACACGAACGGGTAGCCGCTCGAGTCAGAAATCGGCTCCATTCCGACCAGAATCCATTCCCCGTAAGGCTGGTCCTGGTATTGGAGGCGGAGCTGGGGGCCGACTTCGGCAGGGCAGCGATCCAAGCCAAGCTCTTTGGCTTCGGCGTAGATCTGCTCGCGAGTGCCGCCACTGGGAAGTCCCAGTTGGGCGACCGTCATCTTGACCAGATCGATCTCTATCTCCTTGGGGTTGACCGAGATCTTTTTCAGAATGTCGTTGCCCCAGTCAGAGACCCGGTTTTTCTTGCCGATGATGGCCTTTCGGAGAGCCTCCGGAGACGGATGCGTTCCCAGCTTGAGGGTCTTCCAGACAGGAAGAGCGGAAGAGCATCGAATCGGCTTGATCTCGCCAACCCTGGCAATCGCCTGGTCGATTCGGTCGCAGAACTGCTGAAGTCCGGTGATTTTTTCACCGAGCTCAGAACGAAGCACCTCCAAATCATTCTTGTGTGCCTGCTTCGCTTCCGAAAGCTGGTTTTCCAACTCTCCGATTTTCTTCACCTCTTCCTTGGCCTCCTCGCAAACTTTCGTCAAATCCCCACTCAAGTCGACGTCTTCTTCAGACTTCTTTTTTCCGCTCACCGGAGCTCTCCTGAATTGGGTTATCAATTTTTATCCGCCGAATAGCGGATTTGTGAACTGCCGTAAATATAGCAGAGTTGAGGCTATTTGTCAACCCCAACCTTTGGCCCTCCTTAGGGGGCAACGGGGGGGGATATTGACTTAGTCCAAATGGAACGCTATAATGGGGATACTAAACGTGAAGGGCATCCTATATGGGTGCCCTTCGTTTTTTATTCCATTTTTATACGCTCTCTAAGATATTCGAAGTCCCTGAAATCACTGCCTGCAAACTGCTTGATTTCTTTAGCAGTCCTCGCTCCTCTACCTAAAACCACAACCTCTTTCTTCTCAGATCGAAGATGTTTCAATACGGGAAGGAAGTCTCCATCGCCTGACAAAACAAGAACTCTATCAAAATTGTCTTTTTCTCTCATTAAGTGAAAGGCCATATCCACATCACAATTAGCTTTTCTTTTTGTGGAACCGTCATCTTGGTTATATAGCTTTACTGGTTTAAGAAAAAGTTTGTATCCGAACTTCTCAAGACGAATATAGAATTTAACTCTTTGAAGATGTCTACTGATTAAAGCGAGCTGCGCTTCATTGAGCTTCCTGTCTTTGTTCTCGGGTAGCTGTCTCAAATACTTCTCTAGCTCTTTTAGAGGAACGGTCTCATTGGATTGGTAATCATATGGAAATTCATAAATTTCCACGCCGCCAAAATAAAAAACCGTATCTACTCCATATTTTTCTTTTAGATACTCAAGGAGTTTTTTGTAGTCTATTTTCCAACCTAAACTCTTTTCGCCGCCATAAAAAAGATTGGATGCATCCACAAAACCATATGCTTTCATGCGTCTATTTTATAATAAAAGCTCGCAATAAAAAAGCCCTCATGAAGCTAGCTTCATGAGGGCGCCCAAGTGTCCAAGGGCCTAAGACTTGCGGACGGCGAGGAAACGATAGCTGCCGTACCAATCGCTGCCGAACCAGTAGAGATTGAGCTTCCGAACGTCGAACCAGTACAGATACGGCACGCGGCGGTTGCCGAACGAGCCCCGCCAAGGATTCCCGAGCCCGACGATCGGATATTGCTTGTGCTCGTCGGGATGGGCCATCTGGTAGTGGAGGAGCGTCTTCAGGGAGGCCGGTTCGAAGCCGTCACGCTTCATCTCGGCGACCACGTTGTCGGAATTCATGTCCCGACTGAAGTGATACATCTTGCACTCCAGCGTTTCCGTGCCGTCCGTCTTCTCCTGATTGAAATGCTTTTCCGTGATGTCGGAGTTGACGTAGCTAAACCCGGCTTCGCCGATGAGCTGAGAGATGGACTTTCCGTAGTTCACGATCAAGGAATTGTCCGGAGGCTTTCCGGATTTCGCGCGACCGAACTTGTCGATCACTGCCTGAATCTTCTCGGCCGTCGCTTTCGCGCTGGCCGCCACCTGCTCCATCTCCGACTTGGCTTCCTGAAGAACCTGCTCAGCTTCCTGCGACATCGTGTCTAGCTTGCCCTTGAGATCCTTATTGATCTCTTCCAAAGCAGCAATCACCGGGTCCCACATGTTCTGGCTGTTCTCCACTGCCTCCTCCACGTCGGAAGACTTCTTTTCTTCGCTCACGGCAATCTCCTTGAATTGGGTTTTCAGTTATTTTCCGCTTAATTGCGGACTTCAGAACTGCGGTAAATGTAGCACACTTTAGGCCTATTTGTCAAGAAGTCTGTTTAAGCACGCTAAAACCTCCTCAACGTCAACACCGCCTTCTCTAATAGACGTAAAATCTATGATTGTTTCCCAGCCCTCTTCTTGTTTCTTTGACTCTAAAAATTTAGCCATTTGTCCTTTGGAATACCGGACTGCGCAATCATACCCTTGAAAGTTCGAGGTTTAAAAGTTTTTGATGAATGAAACGGTACGCAAACTTGCATCAATTTTCCCTCATAGACTCCGGTGAAAAAATGATGACTCCCCTCCGTATGATTCAGGCGAAAACCGTGCTCTTTTAAAAACTCTACAACATCATGAAACGTCCAATTAAAAACCTTTCTAGGCATGCACCAAGCTACGGTTACTCATGCTGCCAAAAGTAAACACGTTTGACGGCACATCTTCTTTATTAGACTTTTTTACCTCCAATGAGTTCCACATATTTTCATATTCGGAATCAGTTTTTTGATTCAAAATATGATTGATTCGAGCTTTGGCCTTTTTAGCTGATTTTAAATATCCACGGGTGGCTTCAAGCAAAAGGAACAGAGCCTCATCGGGCGTGTCGCCCGATTCCACAATATTAAATTCCAAACCAACGCCATACCAAACACCCTCTTCGCGAAAGATTATATACCTTAAAGACCCTTTTTGCAGAGTATTTTGATGTAGTTTAGTCATTGACTGTTAGTTTAATTTTAACAGAGGGAGGGGGAGGGGTCAATCAGCTACCAAGCCCTACATCTGCCTTATTTCCTCCACTATCTTATCCAACCCAATCGCGCGGGAACCTTTTATCAATATCAAATCCCCTTTTTTCAATAAATCCTGCACCGGAATCCTTGCTTCATCTGCGAAGTCGAAAGTAAAAATATTTTTCCTAGCCAGCCCGGCTTTCTGCGCGGCATCGGCAATAAACTTCGCTCTCGGCCCAACAGTTATGATAATATCAAAAACTTTTTCGGCTAACCGACCGACGTTCTCATGAGCTTCAATTGCATACTTTCCAATCTCCAACATATCTCCCAGCACCGCTATTTTTCTTAGTGCCTTAAAATCTTTCATCGTATCAATGGCGGCGTGCATTGAAAGCGGAGAGGCGTTATAGCTATCATCAAAAATTAAAGTATCTTTTATTCCTTTAATAATTCTACCGCGACGCTGTGGCACCTGATAATAAGCCAAGGCCTCCGAGATACGCACAAGATTCATACCGAAAGAAAATCCTACTGCTGCTGCTGCGGCGGCGGCATAAGCCTGAGCCCTACCAAAGGCTCCATCAAGACGAACCGGCACGAAACTGCCTCCATATTCCAATTTAAAAGTAAGACCGACAGGATGGCCGTCTTCCATTCTGTTTTCAAAATTAGTAATCCGCACTTCGGCGCCACTCGCAAAACCAAAAGTAATCACGTGAGCGCGAGTCTTCTCCCTCATTTCATATACCGCCTCATCATCAAAATTCAGAACTGAAAAACCGATAGCCGGCAAAGCTTCAACCAATCTGGCTTTTTCCCGCGCCACCGCATCGGGCCCGCTATAAAACTCAACGTGCACAGGAATATCGCCGATTGCCGTCACCACTCCGATCTGCGGCCGGGCCATCTCCAAAAGATATTTCAAATCGCCGGGCTTATCGGCTCCGTACTCCAATACCAAAATTTCCGGATAAGAGCCGCGAATCACTAGCCTCATCAAAGAGGAAAGAATCACTTTAATCCAGAAAAAAATACCCCCCGATTTTTCCCAAGTTCCTAAAATTGTGAGCGGCAAACCAAATTCATTATTAAAATTTCCGGTTGAGGCCCGAACTTTCCGGATTGAGCGTAGGGTCGTCAAAATCGCTTCTTTGGTAGAAGTCTTCCCTACGGTACCGGTAATGCCCACAATTCCCGGCTGATACTTACGTAAAGTCCATCGCACCAGCAACCTCAAAATCCCCCTCAATTGATTGCGTAAAAATGATCGCATTAGTTTTTATCGGCCAAATCGTCTGCCGGAATATTATAGTAGTTTAGTATAAATTGAGCTAATTCCCTAAAAGCGGGCACCACGGTAGAGCCAGCAAGGCTCGCGCCTTTGGGTTTATCAATTTTCATCAGAATTGAAAACTTCGGATCAGAGGCCGGCCCAAATCCGACATAGCTATGAATATATTGGTCGCCGTATCCTCCCCTCTTAAAATCCGGAACCTGCGCAGTACCGGTTTTGCCGGCAATTTCATATCCATTAATTCTGGCAATCTCGGCCTTGTCTACGGCGGAGACCATCATCGCAGTAACCAAATCAGCGGACTCTTTGGAAATTACATCATTCATTTTTTCGGCCGGCAAACCCTTGACGATGTGGGGCCGCATTAACTCTCCATCGTTAGCGATAGCAGAAACAGCGTTAATCAACTGCATGGGCGTTACCGAAACACCCTGACCGAAAGCGGCGGTAGCAAAATTGATATCCCGAGTGGCAGTTTTCAAATTAGTCAGTTTGCCCGATAATTCGCCGGGCAAAGTAATGCCGGTAGGATCATCAAAGCCAAACTTCAAAAGATAATTATAAAATATATCATGGCCGGTCTTTTTTTCCGCGAAAGATGCTCCGGTATTAATAGACTGCTCGATAACTTCGGTCATAGTGACATTGCCATGAGCTTTGCCGTCCCAGTTTTTAATTGTCTTCCCATTCAGAGTCAGGGAACCGCTGTCGTAAAATTTCGTAGTCGGAGTAATTTTGCCAGAATCAATTCCGGCCGCCATCGTCAACACCTTGAACACCGAACCGGGCTCATACACGCCCTGAATCGCCGGATTAGTGAAAGACCGAATCGGGTAATCAGCATATGCGTTAGGATCAAAATTCTCGAAACTTCCCATAGCTAGAATCTCTCCGGTCTTAGGCACCTGCACAATCACTGTGCCACCCTCTGCTCCATGTTTATCAATTAAAGCTTTTAGAATCTTTTCGGCCTGCGCCTGAATGTTTCGGTCGATGGTCAAGTAGACATCATCGCGGCCTAAAGAATCTTCGTAATAGGCTTCTACACCATAACGGCCCGTCAGGGCCCCATCTTCACTGCCCTGACCCACGAAACCAAGAACTTGAGATGCCAGATTAGCGAAAGGGTAGAATCGGAAATATTCACTGTCGATGTAAATACCCTTGAGGCCCAATGCCCGAACCTTTGACACCTGTTCGTTGGTTGCCTTGGAAGATAATAATTCATATTGATCGTTCGGCGTGGAAGGCTTCAGGTGAATTTTGCCGGCCGCAATATTCAAAATCGACGACAGGGCATTGGCTGCTTCATCGGGATCTTCCACGTCTTTCGGCACGGCAAAAATCACCGGAAATTGTCGGTTAAAAACCGCCGGAATCTCATTACCGCTTTTATCCGTAAAATAAATAGTGCCCCGAGTGGAATTTAAATAAGAAACACCCCGCGATTGCGAAACGGCTTTGGCGGCATAAATACTCCCCTTCTTAATCTGTAAATTATAGATATTCAGGATCAGCGCGGAATAAGTGAAAAATATTGAGGCGGTAATCAGCCATAATCTCCAAGTTTTCATCGCTGCGCTAAATACTCCGGCTTGCGCTCCTTTATCAATCCTAATTTTCCGGCCAGAACATCAGCGTTTTCTATATCCAACGCCAAATAAAGCTGATTTTTCAAATCGGCGTTCTCTGCCCGCACAATCTCTGTTTTTTTATGATTTTCTTTTAAAGAATAATTCAACTGCACGCTCTGATTATAAGCAAAAATACTTAAACCCGCTTCAAATAAAACCAAACCCATAAGCAAATAGGCTACTATTTTAGATTTAAAACTATTTTTATTTGGTTCAATGATTGTCATATGATTTGTGCGGCCCGTATCTTGGCCGAGCGAGAGCGTGGATTACTCCTCACCTCTTCGTCGCTGGCCTCAACCGGTTTTTTGGTCAGAATTTTCAATTTCTCTTCCTTGGCATAATCACGGAAATAATTTTTGACTATCTTGTCTTCCAAAGAATGGAACGAAATTATCGCGACTCGCCCGCCGGATTTAACTATCTTGAACAAATCCTTCAAAACTTTTTCCAGATTGCCCAGCTCGTTGTTGGCATAAATGCGCAGCGCTTGGAAAGTACGGGTCGCGGGATGAATTCTTCCATGCTCATAATTTCCTGGCACTGCTGATTTCACCGCCTCCGCTAAATCGAAGGTGGTGTTAATTCCCCGTCGGTGAATGATCTCTTTGATTACTCGGGCGATTCTCCCCGAAAATTTCTCTCCTCCCAAATCCCGAATGATTCCTGCTAACTCTTTCTCGGTCAGCTCTTTTAAAATCGTGCGGACGGGATTTTGATTGATGTCATAAACCATCGCCAACGGTTCATTGATCTGAAAGCTGAAGCCCTTGCCACCGCCAAGCTGCTCGGAAGAGAAACCTAAATCAAGAAGAAGACCATCGGCTTTGCCCAGTTTTTTGGCTTTCAAAATCTCCACAAGGTCGGCGTAATTTTCTCCGGTCTTTTCCCAATCAATGGCCAGTAGCCTCCCTCCGCCGGCTGGCGGACCAATCCGTTCCTGAATCGCCCGACTATGACCACCGGCTCCGAAGGTTCCGTCAATGAAAAATTCTCCCGGCTTCGGTTCGAGAAATTTCAGAACTTCATTTAAAAGAACGGGCACGTGACCACCGACTGACGACTTATGACTGGCGACTGAAGGACTTGTCGTTAGTTGTTTGTCGTAAGTCATTTGTTAAATTCCGAGCTCTCCCAACTTTTCGGCTATGTCGTCGGAAGAGGCTTCGGTTTTAGATTTGTAGGACTTCCAGTTTGCTTCATCCCAAATTTCAATTCGGTCGTAGAGTCCGGCAAAAATCGCCTGCTTTTTTAGCGATGCATAAATTCGCAAATATTCCGGAATCAGAATTCTTCCCTGATTATCAAATTCCACTTCACTCGCGCCGGCGAGCATCAAACGAGCAAACGCCCGAGAGTCGGATTTCATAAAAGACATAGCCGCAATCTTGGCAGTTAATTTTTCCCAGCTCTCTTTCGTGAATACAAATAAACAATGATCAAGTCCACGCGCGATAATTGCTCCATCGCCAAGCTTCGGCCGAAATTTAGCGGGTAAAGCTACTCGCCCCTTAGTATCTAAGCTATGTGTGTATTCTCCAATGAACATTTTTTATATTTTTTAAGCTCGTTTAAGCTTAATTACTCTCCTATCAGTTGTCCCCAGATTCGGCGGTTATCCCCACCTTTATCCACTTTTCACCACTACCAACTAAATATAGCTTAAAGTGAGCTCATGCAAAACCCACTTTATCCCCAAAAGTTAATCACGACTTTTTAGGCATTGAAAAAGAACCAATTAAGCATTAGATTAAATAAATCTTGCGCCCTTAGCTCAGTGGTAGAGCGTTCCATTCACATTGGAAAGGCCGTTGGTCCGATTCCAACAGGGCGCACAATAAAAAAATCCGCCCGGTTAGGGGCGGGGGCTATCAACTGATGAACTTTCGTGCACTGCGAATCCACGGCCTTTTTTCTCTGTGTCCATTCTGACAAGACGAAAGATTGACGAGCAATTTCTTAGCCAGCATGTCCACGGGTGTCGCCAGGAAACGCTTCAAAATATTAAGACGATTTTGCAGATGAAGACTGCGACCTTCCGGCAACGGCTCGGGGGTAATCATCAAATTTGATCCCCGATTCGTCGCAGAGTGATCCCGCAAAGCTTTACGCATTTCATGGGATCGAGCGTAAACCTTCATTCCTCTTCGATTCGCCCAGCCTTTCTTGAGAACTGATCCTTCGCCGGGAAACTGCAGCATCCGTTTCTCCTTAATTTGAAACCGAAAAGATTATAAATCAAAAAGACCCCACAGTCAAGGGGGTCTTTTTGATAGAATTTATTTCAATTCCACAGTCGCGCCGGCAGCTTCCAACTTTTTCTTCAAGTCTTCGGCTTCCTCTTTCTTCATTCCGGCTTTCACAACTTTCGGGGCGGCATCTACGATGTCCTTAGCTTCTTTCAAGCCAAGACCTGTGACTTCGCGGATAACCTTGATGACCTGGATTTTCTGGCCACCACCCACAGTCAACATGACATCCCAAGCGGTTTTCTCTTCCGCTTCGGCGCCACCTGCTCCACCACCTACTCCGGCAGCGGCCGGCATCGAGGCAGAAACTCCGAACTTCTCTTCCATTGCTTTTACTAACTCAGCAAGCTCGGTAACTTTCATATCGCCAATCTTAGTGAGTAAATCTTGATATTTTTCCATTGTTTTGTTTATTTATTATTTCGACTTTTTTATTGACTAGCTGGGGCTGGCTCAACCGCAGGGGCTCCGCCAGTTGGCGGATGGACTGCTTCCGAAGCTGGCACTACAGACGTTTCCGCTGAAGATTCAACGGGGGCTGGAACGCTAGCCACAGGAGCTTTATCCGCCGAGGCGGAGGCTTTCTTTGCTAACTCGCCAAGCATGTACATGAACGCGCGAAGCGGACCTGTAATACCACTAATCACCATCGAAAGCAGAACCTCGCGGCCCGGCAATTTGGCGATTACAGCAAACTCTTCTACGGAAACGGCTTGCTTGTTCGCTAAGTCATAAGCCCCCAAGACGATAAAATTTTTCTTGGTTCTGGCCAACTCTTTAGCAAACTTGTGAATCGTAGCCGCGATAGAACTCAAATCTTCAGGAATAAAGAAGGTGCCGACTTGGGTTTTAAATTGCAAAGGATCAAACGCCACTCCCATTTCTTTCAGGGTGATGTTCAATAAACGCTTTTTGAAAACCTTGAAGGACGCGCCAACTTTCTTCGCCTCGATCTTGATTCTGCGGATGGAAGCGGTGTCTACGCCGGTAAAATCAGCAAATACCAAAGTCTTGCTCCCCTTCACCATCTCTGCGCTCTTATCTATGTGCTGTTTTTTCTGCGCTTTAGTTAACATTTATTTTTTGAACGAAGTGAAATGAATCACTCCGCTATCTAGCATTTCGACCTTTTTTATTTTTGTAATTCAGGCCTCCGCTAACAAAAATGGACCTTTACGGTCCACAGGTGAATTCAGTAACTAGTAACTAGAAAATAGTAACTAGAACTTGGATTTCCTAGGCGGGACTTGTTTCGCTTTTTCGCGAATGCCCACCGTCTGCGGATTACGAATAATATACTCCACCTCCTCACAAAAGTCAACGTCGCTATTCAGTCATTGCGAGCGAAGCGCGGCAATCTTACGATAGTGCTATTTATAAATAACATCAGTGTAAGATTACTTCATTTCACTCGTAATGACGGATAGAGTAAGTGCCTCGCGATGACATATAAAAAAATCCCCGTGTTTAACGCGTTGAACACGGGGATTTGAAATTCTAGTGAACGACTGCCGTACTGGGAGCTCGATCGCAAATCATCTTGGCCAGATGAGGCACGTCGCCAAGCTTCATCTTGCCGTTCTTGCCAACCTCGACAGCCTCTCCGAGAAGCGTCCAGCCTTCCTCCTCGGAAACCTTGTCCTTATCCTGGATCTTGCTGAACATCGTCAGATGACTTTGCGGAGCCATGACCTTCGCCTCCGGAATCTCTTCTTTTGGACTGGGCTTCGGACTCATCAGGTACCTGTAGTAGGCCCCGCCAGCCATGAAGAGACCCACGAAGACGTTGCTGGCCAGGAGGAGAGCCGATGCGGCGAAAACATAATGCAACGGCTGGATCATCCCCATCTGATGCAATTTCCACACGGAACTCGGCAGGCTGGCAAGCGGAGTCTCTGCAAGAGCAATCCAGGGAACGCTCGAGGAAGTGGTGAGCGCAGCCGTAACGAGACAATATAGGTAAAAGACCATCGCGCCAAACACGACACCCCCATCAGAGCCCTCATCCTTCGCGACTTTGATGGAGGCGAACGGAAAGATCGCGATTGATCCGCGATTGCGGATTGCCCACTTCCCCACCGCGATCGGCACGGTAATCGGCAACTTCAGGATAGAACCGAGATTCCACAGGATCAGCATCGGAAGCTGGACGAGAGCCACATAAGCTCCCGACCCGATCACCTGCAAGATCGCCATCGGCACCATCAGCGGGTACACCACCAGCTTGACCGGGAACAGCGCGGACGAACCGAGAAACTTCAGCATTGCCTTTCTCCCTAAATCAAACTTGTTTGATCGGGCGATCAATCCGCAATGGATTAATCTAGCCTTTCGAGGGACTGGCGGTATAATAAACAAAAAACTCCGCAAAGTCAATAGCGGAGCTACTCATAGTTTTTCGGATTCACGAAAATTCGGAAAGCAATTAAAGCGGCAATGATGCCCATTACTACCAACAAACTCCACGGCGGATTCAGAAACCAGACCAGCAGAAGCCCTGTAACCATGATTGCCAACGGCACGAATCGGATCATCGCGATCGCCTCCAGAGAACTAATATAAATCTAAGCCTTCCCCCGCTCCTGGTCAATTTTCTTATGATGCCCACTCACGAGAACCTTGGGGACGCGCCAGATTTTTGACTTACGACCAACGACAGCCTTGAATTCCTCGGGGCGAGTGTAGACTTCATACGAGCCTTTTATTTCTTCCAGAGATTCCATTTTTCCCAATACTCCTTGGATTTGGCGAGAGACGGCGTCTAGCAAAACCAGCGCCGGCAACTCCCCTCCCGACAACACATAATCCCCGATAGAAATTTCTTCATCTGCCACATATTTCGCCACTCGTTCATCTACGCCTTCATAGCGACCGCAGATTAAAATCAGCTGGTCGTATTTAGATAATCTTTTCGCGATTGTGTTATCAAACTTCTTCCCGCGGGTACTAAAAAGAATTGTCCTAACTTTCGGCTTCTTCCCCCGCTTCCCCATACTTAATACTTGATACTTAATACTTGATACTGCTTTGTAGATTGGCTCCACCTTCATCACCATCCCCGGCCCACCGCCGTAAACCTTATCGTCTACTTTATTGTGCTTATCGGTAGCGTAGTCGCGGATATTATGCGCCTGAATTTTAATAAGGCCTTTTTCTTGAGCGCGCTTAATAATGGACTCGGAAATATAGGAGTCAAAAATTTTCGGGAAAATTGTGAGAATGTGGAATTTCATATGGAGTAATCGCGAATAATGCTAATTAAAGATTTAATAATGCGAATAAGCTCATGGTACTGCGGATCCGGGAAAACTAAAACCCCGCAATAATCGGGGTTTTAGTTATGTAAGATCCGCCAGCTGGCGGACTACTCTTTTTCCTGACGTTCACGAGGAACGTGAGTGGAACCTTCCGGCTCTTCAATTTTTAAGTTCACGCGGGCATTATTCTTAATGCCAACGATTCTCAAAAGAGAGCGGATGGCCTTGGCGGTAGCGCCTTCGCGGCCGACTACCTGACCCATGTCCTGGAGATGTACTTTCAAAGAAAGTAGAACTCCCATTTCATCTACCGTGCGCTTCACCACGACATCATCGGGATGATCAACGATAGATTTGACAAGGTATTCCAAGAACTCAAGATCTGTAGATTTTTCTGCCATTTCTTTCTATTCAGAATTTTATTTACGCGACCTTTTCTGCGGGGGCTTCAGCGGCTGGATCTGCGGCGGCCGGAGCTTTATCCGCCGAGGCGGGAGCTGCTGGAGCAGCTGCGGCGGGTCCGCCAGCTGGCGGATTCGCATCCCCTTCTTTCTTCTTCGGCTGGCTATGAACTGCAATCTTTTTTCCGGAAAGAATCCCGGCGGTAATCAGCAAATTGTAGACGGTGTCGGTCGGCTTAGCGCCGGTTTTCATCCAATATTCCACTCGGTCTTTCTTAATTTCAGATTTATCCGTGCGGGGATTGTACCAGCCCAAATCTTCAACGTGCCTACCAAAAAGCTTGTGGCGCTTTTCATCCACAATAAGGCGGAAGCTCGCTTGGTGCTTCTTGCCAATCCGTTTTAGCTTTAACATCAACATTGATAGATATTCTATATCAGTCTGAGGACAAAGTCAAAGGGCTACGGGAATAGCCCCTCGGAAACGGCATAATTTGCTTCCGGCGAGCAAATTTGCCTCTCCCTCGCTTCGCCACTATTAAGACCAAGCTGGCGAAGCTCCGGCATGTTCCTCGAAACTATTCCCTTCGCTCTTTTTAAGAGTAAGGCTAGACAGCTTTAAGGAACATCTCGGAGGCGGTTGTGCTTGGCTCGTTCGTTATGTCCGAACGAACAGCCGCCGAGAGAGAAGGAAACTTTTCCGCAGGAGAAAAGTTATTCTGCTTCCAAGAAGCTGTCTGGCCGAGCCATTGACTTGAAAATACTGTAGGCGTACTTTTAAGGCAGCTACTTTTCAAGGAAAAGCCGATGAAAAGCTTCATTGCTCTACTCGTTTCCGCGACTGCGATTTTTGCCTATCCCGACGAAGAAGTCAAAGAGGAAGCAAAGGCTCCTAACATCGAAGGCTGGACGGTTTCCGATGCGGATCCGCCCAAGCACGGCTTCCAGGCCGTGCGTATGAGCAAGACCGGCACCGCCCTGAAGCCCGACGATGCACGCCAGCCCGTGATGGAAAGTGTTTTTTATGAAGACCCGGATAACCCCGGCGAATACGGCGGCATCTACCGCTCCAAGAACGATAGGGGTGAATGGGTGACCTTCGCTAAGGTCTGGGGCATCAAAAAAGTTGAAGGTAAATATATGCAGGATGAAGACAGGGACGGCAACGGCGTACCCGACGGCAACGGCGAGATGAACTATGCAGTTCTCGACGAAAACGGGAAATGGGTTCCCGGCTTGCCCGGAAAAACCATCATGGCCTGGAAGACCGTCTGGAACGACTCGGATACGAAAGACTATCCAGTCGGTTTCAGCTACTGCCTGTGTTATGAAGATGAAGGCGACGCCAGCGGTCTCTTTATGAAGACCGGAAATGTCTGGATTGAAAAGCCGGAAGCCGAAAAAGACGAAGAGTAAAACCAAAACCCCTCTCATGAGGGGCTTTTTGTTGTTTTCAAATTAACCAAAGCGAAGGAAATAGCTTCGAGGAACATGCCGGAGTTTCGCCAGCTGGGTCTTTCAGAAGTGGCGAAACGAGGGAGAGGCAAATTGAGCCGCTGGAGCTCAATTATGCCGTTTCCGAGGAACTATTCCCGGAGCCCTATTCTAGTTTTAATGAAAGCACCCGCGAAGTCCCATCATCTCCCATAGTCACACCATACATCACGCTGGCGGCTTCCATTGTGGCGCGGTTATGAGTAACCAATAAGAACTGGGTTTTTTCGGAAAAAGTTTTAATTAAGTCGGAGAAGCGGCGAGCGTTGCGTTCATCAAGCGGCGCATCTATTTCATCAAGCACCAGAAATGGCGGGGGGCTGACCGAGATAAGAGCAAAAAGCGCGGCGATAGAAACCAAACTCTTTTCTCCGCCCGAGAGCATTTCCAAACTACTGATTTTCTTACGGGGAATGCTGACGTGCACCTCCAAGCCACCATGGTCTACTTTGTGACCCGCATCTTCGTCCTCACTGGGAACCTCATCGCCCGGAGTCGCATTTTCCATATTAACCTCATCAGAAACTTCCGGCTTCGGCTCATCCTTTACCAATTTCAAGCTAGCCTTCCCGCCTCCGAACATCAGTTTAAAATACCTATCAAATTCATCGTTAATTGACGACATCGCTCTATCAAATTCGGTATGAATTTTCTCATCCAAATCATTAATCAAAACTCCCAAGTCATCGGAAGCTTTATCCAAATCCGCCATTTGGGTAGACAAGAAATTATGTCGCGCCTCAGTATCTTGGGCTTCTTTTACCAAAGCCGGATCCAAATCCCCTATTCCGGCCAACTCGGCCCGCAACTTAAACATCTTCTTCTCTAATTCCGCTAATCCGCCTCCGCCAACCAGGGCGGATGACGGACTCCCACCCACCAATTCCTTCGCAGAGAAATCACTCAACTTACGACCGGCCTGCGCCGCCAAATTATGCAATTCTTGCCGCCGAATAGTTATCCTTTCCCTATCAAAAAGCAGTCTATTTTTCTCATTTTCCAACTTCTGAATCTCATCTTTCTTTGCCTCCACTAATTCAAAAGCCTTCTTAAACACCGCGTTAAACCCGCGCAAATCTTCTGCTAACTTATCTTCCATGCCGGTCAACTGACCAAGCTCGGCATCCACTGCCGCCAAATCGGAAAATAATTTTTCTTTAGACTTTTCCAATTCTTTTACCTTTCCTTCGCGATTATCTGAACCAACGGAAAGTACACGCTCAATCTTATCTGAAAGCTCGCGCAAAATTGATTTCAAGCCCACTAGGTCGTCCTCTACTAGGGCTTCACCAATCTTTTCCCTCGTTTCTTCAAGCAGTTTCACCGCTTCGGCAGCCTTCATCTCCGACTTTGGCTGATTCACCAAAAATTCCATCTGCGCCTCCAAACGGCCGATGTCTTTTTGAAAAATAGACTTCTTAAAGAGAAAATCTGCCTGCTTCTTTTTAAAATCCTGAAAATTCTGGTCCCCTTTCGGGCCTGATTTATCGACTTTCGCCAACTCGCCCTGCACGTCTTTTAGTTCTCGTCGTTTGTCGTTGGTCTCTTTGTCTAAGCCGTTAAGTTGCGGCTCCAAATCTTTTAAATCCTTTTCTATATCAAATAAACGACCGCCGAAATAAATGGCCTCCAGGTCGTGGAGTTCTTTTTCCACATCTGCCTGCTTCTCCCACTTGGCGGCCTGACGACGGAGTAAACGTAAATGCGGGGTTAACTCATCAATCATCGCTTTCACTTTTTCCAAATTAAATTTAGTAGAAACTAGTTTCCGTTCCGCCTCATGCTTTTTTAATTGGAACTGGCGCAATCCCAAAACCTCCTCAATCATCGCGCGGCGTTCCTTCGGAGTAGCGCGCACAAAAATATCGCTATTGCCCTGATTTACTATAGTAAGGCCACGGGTTCCAAGACGGGCTTTGGCAAAAAAATCTATGATATCTTTCAGGCGAACCGAGGCTTCATTTAAAAAATATTCCGAATCACCTCCGCGGCTGACTTTGCGGGTGATGGAAACTTCATCATAATCCACGGGAAAGAAATGATCGCTGTTTTCAAAAATCATTGTTGCCTGCGCCATACCCATGCGCGGCTTCTGTGGCGTGCCCGCGAAAATAAGATCTTCAGATTTAGTGCCGCGGATATTTTTCGCGTCACGCTCTCCTAGGAGCCAACGAATCGCATCAATCACGTTAGATTTACCCGAACCATTCGGGCCGACAATGGCCGTAATTCCTGCCGGAAAATCCAAAACCGTCTTTTGGGCAAAAGACTTAAAACCGACTAGTTCTAGCCGCTTCAACTGCATTGCTATTATTTTAACTAAAAAAGCCGCGTATTGCTACGCGGCTTCATATTTTTACGTCGGATTAGCACAACCGGCAATCACTGCATCAATTTCATCACCGGTCAGAACCTTCTTTTCCAGTAGTTCGGCAACCAACGCGTCGCGCTGACGCAAATTATCCTTAACAATCTGCTGGGCGCGCTCAAAGGCATCATCCAGAATCTTTTTAATCTCTTCGTCCACAATCTGAGCAAAAGCATCAGAACAGCTTAGATTGTTGGAGGACGCTCCCAAGAAATCACTACGCTGGGCAATCACCGCCAAACCAATGCGCTCGCTCATTCCGAATTCACAGACCATACGACGAGCAAGGTCAGTGGCCATTTTACGATCCTGATGATCACCAATACAAGATTTTCCGTACTTAGCAATCTCTCCGGCTTTTCCGCCAAAGAGCATGTCGAGCATATTTTTGAAGTATTGCAGGTGAGCGCGGGTCATCTGATTTTCTTCCATAACCAGTCCGGTATAACCACCGGCTTTAGCTCGCGGAAGATTTGTAACTTTGCGCACAGAAATCTTGTGATGTCTCGCAACGATTGTATGTCCGATCTCATGATGGGTCACCAATTCCAAATCATCATCTGTCATCTCCCGACTCTTTTTAATCGGGCCCCAAGCGACTCGGTCAATCGCTTCGTCAAACTCCTTCATTCCGATCTCGTCTTTTTTGGCCCGAATAGCCATGAATGCGGCTTCATTCGCAACCGCTTCCAACTTGGCGCCGGAATGATTAGGAGTCCACTTCGCGACTTGCATAAGGTCAACTTCTGGAGCCTTGGGTTTATTTCTGGTATGAATCTTCAAGATTAATTCGCGGGCCTTCAAGTCAGGCAAATCAATACTGATTTCCCTATCCAAGCGGCCAGGCCTCTTCACCGCTTCATCCAGATTTTCCGGACGATTAGTGGCGGCAATCACCAGAACACGTTCGTCGGTTTTGAATCCGTCCATCTCATCCAGCAGCGCCGTTACAGTCTGGGCTTTTTCGTCATTTCCACCCGGACCAGGCATCCGCTGCGATGCAACCGCGTCAAACTCATCGAAAAAAATAATTGATGGGGCATGAGCGCGAGCCATGGCGAATGTTTCACGAATACGCATTGCGCCGACACCAACGAAAACCTGCACAAAATCCGAACCGCTCAAAGCATAGAAGGAGGCGCCGCATTCACCGGCCATAGCTTTAGCCATCAGGGTCTTGCCGACTCCGGGAGAACCCGTGAGCAAAATACCGCGCGGAGCCTTCGCTCCAAACTTCCGGTAAATTTCCGGGCGCTTCAAGGCATCAATCGCTTCCTGCGTTTCCTCAATCGCCTCATCGCAACCGGCAACATCAGAGAATCTTTCTTTCCGAGCCTTACTGGTCAAATTTCCTACACTAAGCATTGCCTTCTGCCGTCTAGAATTGAACCAGAAAAAGAAAACTATTAGCAAAACCAAAATCCCCCAAGAAGCAAAGAATTGCAAAGCATACACCCACCATTCAGTACCAAGGGGCTTGGCAGTCAGCTTCACGTTTTTGGCCAGCGCTATGGCTTCCAGCTTCTCGACGTCGGCGACTTGAGTATGGAAAAGTTTATTGCTGGAAAATTTTCCAGCGACCACTCCGGTGTTTCGATCGATGTTCATTTCTTTCACCGAACCACTGTCAATTTCCTTATACAACTCATCAATCGTGATGGCCTTGTCTTCAACATTCGGACCGCCGAAGAATCGATCATAGGCTCCGATTATCAACAAAGAGATAATAAAAATCATCAACAGCCGAAAAGAAGGAGGGCGAAATTTAGGGGAACGACCCGGCGGAATTCCCTGCTGATTGGCAGGCATGCGTACACCTCTCTTAATTTCAAAGAGCTGAAAACTAGCCCAAGTAAAGCAATAATTTACTAGTCGAGCAAGGACAAAGCCTCTTTCGCGGCATCTGCTTCCGCCTCTTGTTTAGACTGGCCGGTGCCTTTAGCAATCATTTTTTCCCCGAAATAAACTCCCACAGTAAATACCTTCGCATGATCCGGTCCGATTTCCGACAATACTTTATAAACCGGCGTGACTCGCTTGGTTTCCTGCACTTTTTCCTGAAGCTTGCTCTTCGGATCCTTATAAGACCCGGCCCGTAAAACTTCTTCCAAATGCTCTAAAACAAATTTATTTACAAAGCTGTTTGCTACATCCTGTCCGCCATCAAGGTATATCGCGCCAATCAACGCCTCCATCGCGTTCGCCAGAATAACCTCACGCGCTTTTCCGCCATCTCTTGCCTCTCCACGGGAAAGCAAAACAAATTTCTCCAAGCCTATATCTCCGGCAATCCGAGCCATCATCACATAATTCACTAAAGCGGCTCGATAACTCGTGAGCGCTCCTTCTTTCTGCTCCGGAAAACGCTTGTACAATTCTTCGGTAACCGATAATTCTAAAACCGCATCTCCCAAAAATTCCAATCGCTCATTGTCCGGCACATCCCACTTAGGATTTTCATTCAAATAAGAACGGTGAGTTACCGCCTCTTTCAAAAGGTTTTTTTCTTCAAACTTATAACCGATTACTTTTTCTAATTTAGATAACTCCATTTGTTTGGAGTTATTAAGTAACTAAGTAATTTCGTCATTCAACCGCCAAATAACCAAATTACTTAACAACTTAATAACTGAATTTTATTCTTCTTTTTTCTCTTCTTTTGGCTTTTCCACTATCTGCCCAGAAGCCAACATTTCTTTATAAATGGTGCCGAGAACACCGTTGATGAACTTTCCGGAGTTCGGCCCACCGTAATTCTTGGAAATTTCGATGGCTTCATTTATAGCAACCTTTGGCGGAACCTCCTCATGGTCCGCATGCAGCAACTCATAAAGACCTATGCGCAAAGCATTGCGATCGATAATGGCAATCTGCTCAATCGGCCAGTCCGGCGCGGCGCGAGTGATAATGGTGTCCAGCTCTTCCAGATTATCCACGATTCCTTTCATCAATCTCCAAGCAAATTCCGGCTCATCAATGCCGGGAGCAAATTCCGCAAGGTTTCTTTCCAAGACTTTCGTCAAATCTTCTTTCTTGTGGTAAAAGTCCCACTCAAAGAGTGATTGGAGGACTACTGATCTTGCAAGTTGTCGAGTTGCCATTCTTTCAGTTTGTAATTTTCAAACTTTCTATTTTCTACTTACTACTCTCTACTTACTGCTATTTCGCCTTCTCGTACACTCCACACTGCGGGCAAGCCTTATGTGGAAGCATCGGACCCTGACACTTCAGGCAAGCGATAATCATGTGTTTTTTCAAAGCCAAATGCGACCGGCGACGGCCGACTTTCGATTTAGAATGATGTTTTACTGGTACGCCACCCATATGAATAGTAGCTAGTGGCTAGTAGATAGTAGCTAGAACAGCCAATAGCAATACTTTTAAGATAGCGGGTTTCAAGAAAATTGTCAAAGAGTCAGAGGATACTTGATTTTTTTACCTACTGCTCCAAATTTTCAATTCAAAGAAGCAGAAAATTTGGTTAGCAGTAGCAATCCTGAGCGTAGCGTAGGATTACATTTACCGTGTTGCCAAAATTAAAAGCCTATGCGACATTAATTATAGCGTTTTGACATAGAGAAAGGTCAGAACATGAAACCTCGCAATGCCCTGATTGCCGGTACGCTTGCCGTACTTGTTGCTACTTTTTGCTTCGTTTACGTACAGAAAAAGATTGAAAATACGCGCAAAGATAGCGAACAGGCCAATGTCATACTTACCGAAAGAGTGCTGGAACTTGAAGATGCCCGTGTCGCAACGGAAAAAGAAAAAGCCGAAATGAATCTGCAGATTGGTTTTCTTCTTTATGCGCTCGGCGAAAACGTCGGACATCTGACTGACCAAAATACGAATCTGGCGGACCAGAACGATGATCTGCGCGATGAACTGAACAAGCTCCGCGAAGATTTCGAAAGCTACAAGAACTGCATCGTCAAGATCTATGGCGAAGCCGGCTACCTGACCCATCTGATGGTGGATTATAGCAACACAAAAGAACCCACTAAGAAGGCGCGGTCCTGCCTGTCGGGCTCGATCATCCGCTACGAAGGCAACACCTACATCCTGACTGCCGGCCATCTGGATATGGCGGGCTACACGGTCTCCAAGATCACGGCGACCTTCAACTTCGGAGTCAGCACCCAGGAAGCGGAGATCGTGGGCTACGATCATAGCTATGACGTGATGCTGCTCAAGTTCAAAGACCCGAACTTCAAATATGAAGGCTACACCCCAGGCTTCGCCGATAAGGACAGTCTGAAGGTGGGCCATCGGGTCGTGGCAATGGGCTCCCCTCTCTGCAAACCTTTCGTGCTGTCGGTGGGGTGTATCGGTAAAATTTACCGGGATTCCCCGGCCACTCGGGACCTGCTGATGCATAATGCCCTAATCAACCCCGGCAACTCCGGCGGACCGCTACTCAACGAAGATGGCCAAATCGTCGGCATCAACACGATGGTCACCGGCGACCCCGTCAATAACTTCGTTTCGGCAATGGGGATCGCGGTATCCGTAAGAAGCATTCTGGAAGTCATGCCCGAACTGATCAGAGGACAAAAAAATTAATAAAAATCCCCGCGCGAAACCTGCCTACCAGCAGGCAGGCGCGGGGCTTTTATTTTAAGAAAATTTTATTGATAAAAACCGGTGCGCCGAGTAAAATTAGTCCAACGAACTCAATGCCTAAATTTACTCACTTACATACCCACTCCCATTACTCTCTTCTTGATGGCCTCGCTAAAATTGACCAGCTAGTAGACCGCGCCAAGGAGTTAGGAATGGATTCGCTAGCCCTAACCGACCACGGCAATCTTTACGGCGCCATCGAATTTTATAAAGTCGCCAAAGCCGCAGGCATCAAACCGATTATCGGCGTGGAGGCCTACATCATGCCGGAAAAAGAAAACGCCACGGAAAGATATTTCCATATGATTTTGCTCTGCCAGAACGAAACCGGCTGGAAGAATCTTTTAAAACTGATTACTCACGCCAACTTCGAAGGCTTCTATTATAAGCCGCGTATCAACAAAGATTTTTTACGAAAACACAGCGAAGGGCTGATTGCACTCTCCGCTTGCCTGTCTGGTGAAGTCGGGCGAAATATTTTGAATAACCAAAATGCGGAGGCAGAAAGGGTGGCGCTGGATTATGAAAGTATTTTCGGCAAAGGAAAATTCTTTCTTGAAACCGGCTATCACCCCGGCATTAAAGAAACCATCAAAGTTCACAAGGGCGTAGTTGAGCTATCTAAAAAAACCGGCATTCCTCTGATCGCGACTCACGATGTTCATTATTTAAAAGCTGAAGATGCGAAATATCACGACATTTTGTTGGCGGTTCAGACCGGCAACAAACTTGACGACCCTGATCGCCTCTCGCTGAAAGACGACGACTTCTCAATGAAGTCTCCTGACGAAATGGCGGAAATGTTCAAAGATTTGCCGGAGGCTATCAGCAATACGCAGGTGGTTGCAGACCAATGCAATCTGGAAATCGAATTAAATAAAATCCGATTGCCGAAATTTGAAGTTCCGGAAGGCGAAACACCCAATACTCACATGCGAAAGTTGGTAGCCGAGCGGCTGGCTTACCGCTACCCGAATCCAACACAAGAAGTAAAAGACCGCATAGAATTTGAAATGAGCGTGGTGGAGAAGATGGGTTTTGCCGATTATTTCTTGATTGTGCAGGATTTTGTGAATTGGGCGAAAGACCGAGGGGTAGTCGTAGGGCCGGGCCGTGGTTCCGCCGCCGGTAGCATTCTCTCCTATATACTGCGCATTACCGATATTGACCCGATTAAATACGACCTCCTTTTTGAACGCTTCTTGAACCCAGACCGTATCCAGATGCCTGATATCGACATAGATATCACCGACAAACGCCGCGACGAGGTGTTCGGATATCTGCGCGAAAAATACGGCGAAGATCACGTCGCCCACATTATTACCTTCGGAACGATGGCAGCGCGCGCCGCAGTCCGTGACGTAGGTCGCGCGATGGGCATCAGTTATGGATTTTGCGACCAACTCGCCAAGCTAATCCCCTTCAACCAAGACCTCGAAGAGGCGATGGAGAATGAAGACTTGAAAAAACTTTACGACACCCAACCCGACGCCAAAAAGATTCTTGATGCCGCGCGGAAAATGGAAGGCGTTGCCCGTCATGCTTCGGTGCACGCCTGCGGCACAGTTATTTCCGGCGCCCCGCTGACGGATTATATGCCGCTCCAAAAAGCTCCGCAGGATCCGGATGTGACCGTCACTCAATTTGAAATGCACAGCGTTGAAGACCTTGGCCTTTTAAAAATGGACTTACTGGGATTAAAAAACCTGACCATCATCGAAGACGCCGTCCGCCTGATTAATGAAACCTATCCCGATAAAGTTGATATCAACAAACTTCCGGAAAATGACCCGAAGGCTTTCAAGCTTTTCCAAGCTGGCGACACCACCGGCGTCTTCCAGTTGGAATCTTCAGGAATGAAGCGCTACCTCAAAGAATTAAAACCGACCGAGCTAGAAGACATCATCGCCATGGTTTCTCTATATCGCCCGGGTCCGATGGAACTTATCCCAAGCTACATTGCCCGCAAGCATGGCTTGGAAAAAGTCGTCTACCTCCATCAGAAGCTGGAGCCAATCATGAGAAAGACTTACGGCGTGGGCGTTTATCAGGAGCAAATGATGAGAATCGCGCGTGATTTGGCCGGCTTTACTCTTGCTGAAGCCGACGGACTTCGAAAAGCTATCGGCAAAAAAATCAAAGCTCTGTTGGATCAGCAGAAGGGCAAGTTAATAAACGGGATGATTGCGAATGGAATTGATAAAAAAATCGCCGAGGAAATCTGGGAATTGTTCCCGCCATTCGCCCGCTACGGCTTCAACCGCTCACACGCCGCCTGCTACGCCACCATCGCCTACCAAACCGCCTACCTGAAAGCTCATTATCCCGTGGAGTTTATGGCCAGCCTGCTCAATTCCGAATCCGGAGATGTAGATCGTATCGCCGAGCTGATGTCGGAGTGCAAGAAAATGAGCATCGCCGTTTTGCCGCCGGATATAAACAAAAGCTCGGCGGATTTCACTGCCGATAACGGCAATATCCGCTTCGGATTGGCGGCGATTAAAAACGTGGGCGAAAATATCGTACAGGTAATTATTGAGGAGCGTCAGCGTGGAGGTGAATTTAAAAAACTTTCCGAGATGATTTACCGTGTGCTTCACCGCGATTTGAACAAAAAATCAATGGAAAGCTTGGCGAAATGCGGCGCCTTTGACTCCTTCGGCTTAGAACGCAATGCCATTCTTACGAATATGGAAGAGATTTTGAAGTTCAGCCAAGGCATCAGGAAAAATAAAGAAAGTTCTCAAGTTGGCCTCTTCGCCAATCCATTCGCCAACCTTTCTATTAAATTCCAGCCGGCCACTCCTGCTACCTCGCACGAGAAGCTGACTTGGGAGCGCGAATTGCTGGGTCTTTATGTGTCGGACCATCCGTTGAACGTGCACCGCGAAAAAATTGCCGCCAAGGGCGCTAAGCCTATCAAACAGGTAAAGCTAATGACCTCCGGCGTCGTGAATATTGCCGGCCTCATCTCCACGGCGAAAAAAATTATGACTAAAAATGGGAAGCCGATGATGTTTGTGAAAGTGGATGGCTTAGATGATTCGGTGGAAGTGGTGGTCTTCCCCGATATAATGGCAAAATACGCCAATCTTTGGGTGGAAAATAAGATTGTGCTAGTCTCCGGCAAAGTCTCCCCCCGCGACGGTGAATGTAAGATCATTTGTGATTGGGTGCAGGAACTATAAATAAAAAAACGCCGCCCAGATAGGGCGGCGGATCTACTAATAAAAAGAGTCCCAGCTAGCGGCGTACTTGATGGCGAACTTCTTCTGAGCCTCGGTCCAAGGAATTACTTCCGGTGTTCCTTTGAACGGGCCAGAGGCTTTCTGAAAGGCGGCCTGATAAAGATTCCAGTTGTCGCTATCTTTGACGAACTCGCCACACTGCCTAACAAGCTTAATCCTTTTCTTCTCAAGAAGATCACGCTGGATCCGACTCATCACTTCCTCAGCGTAAAGAGGAGTCTGACAGATTTGAATGACGAGATGACCGTCGTCACGCAAAATACGCAAGGCCTCCTTGATCATCGCCCACTTAGCCCCTTCGGTGATACAGGTTTCATCCGGATAAGGCTCTGAAACTGGCGTAGTGCCTGGGATCGGAGCCGAAAGTATATCCGAAAGAAGCACAACATCTGCAGAGCCAGTTGCGATCCTAAGGCTTCTCGCATCTCCGGCTTTAAAAGAAATCTTAGATGTGTCAAACCATGACCACTTTTTCTCCTTGATGGATTTCTTACAAGAAGCAATCGACTCTTTATGCCGATCAATCCCGATATATCGATCCCCTTCCTTGATTGCCAAAAAATCCCTTGAAAGCGGCGTTGAGTAAATCAAACGCTCCTTAGATCTTGCCTCCTGTTCAATATCAACAAAAACCGGCCTCGCGCCACAACCGATATCGACGACCAGCCGACCTTTCGTTTCAGGCATACGATATTCCTTTTTAAGAGGATTGAGATGTTAAGCTTCTGCTTGATATATTACAAGATTATTAGATTAAAGTCAAGCTCAATGGACTTGATTGTATTTTATGAGTAAAATTGTATCTATGGCTTCCGAAACTAATCTAGAAAATATTCGCCACTCGCTCGCCCATTTGTTAGCGGCGGCGGTTTTAAAAAAATATCCGAAAGTAAAACTCGGTATTGGCCCCGTCATTGAGAACGGGTTTTATTATGATTTTGACCTGCCCGAAGCGCTGACTCCCGAAGACCTGCAAGATTTCACAAAAGAAATGCGGAAAATGATTAACGCCAAACTCCCCTTCTCGGGCGAGGAAGTTACAGCCGCGGCCGCCACCAAGCGGATGAAGGGCCAGAAATATAAGCTGGAATTAATCAAAGATTTTTCCAAAGAAGATCAGAAGCTTTCTATATATAAAACCGGCGATGTCTTTGAAGACCTTTGCCGCGGAGGCCATGTGGCCGACACTTCGGAAATAAATGCCGAAGGTTTTAAGTTGGATTCCATCGCCGGAGCTTATTGGAAAGGCAGCGAGAAAAATGCCCAGCTTCAACGTATCTATGGATTGGCCTTCGCCAACAAAAACGAACTGGAAGCCTTCTTAAAAATGCGCGAAGAGGCCCAGAAGCGGGACCACCGCAAACTCGGCAAAGAGCTAGAACTTTTTGAGATCATTGATGAAGTCGGCCCAGGATTGCCGTTGTTCCATCCGAAAGGCGCGATCTTGCGCCGCGTCGTAGAAAACTACATCACCGAACTTCAGGAAAGCCGAGGCTACCAACCGATCTGGATCCCCCACATTACCAAAGGCGAGCTCTACAAGATCTCCGGCCATTTGGATAAATACGACGCGATGTACCCGCCAATGAAGCTCAAAGACGAGGCGGATTACTACATCAAACCGATGAACTGCCCGCACTTTATGATGCTTTATAAAGCTCAACAGCATTCATATAAAGAGCTACCAGTGCGCTGGACCTGCACCACCACCAACTATCGCCACGAAAAATCCGGCGAGCTTTCCGGCTTAACTCGCGTGCGCTCACTCACCCAAGACGATTGCCACGTGTTTGCCCGACCGGATCAGATAGAACCAGAAATTAATCTGATGCTGGATATGATAGAAGAGGTTTATAAAAAATTCGGCTTCAACGATTTCTGGGTCCGCATCTCCACGCGCGATCCGAATCCGCCAGCTGGCGGATCGAAAGATAAATATATCGGCGATGAGAAGGTCTGGCAGGAATCCGAAGAAGCTCTGGCTCGGCTCATCCAAAAGCGCGGCTGGAAGCATGAGATCGGCGTGGGCGAGGCCGCCTTCTATGGTCCAAAGTTGGATTTCATTTTCAAAGACGTGATTGGCCGCGATTGGCAGCTTTCCACAATTCAATTAGATATGAACCTGCCGAAAAGATTTGATTTGGAATACACCGACACCGATGGCACCAAAAAAGCTCCAGTGGTCATTCATCGCGCAATCTTAGGCTCTACCGAGCGCTTCTTGGGAATACTCATTGAGCACTATGGCGGCGCCTTCCCTGCTTGGCTCGCTCCTGTGCAGGTAAAAATCGTGCCGATTTCAGAAAAGCATCTGGCCTATGCGGAAAAAATCAAAAAGGAATTGGTTGGCTATCGCGTAGAAATTGCTTCCGAAAACGACACGCTTGGGAAAAAAATCCGCAACGCTGAAAAGGAAAAAGTGCCGTTCTTGGCGGTGGTTGGAGATAAAGAAATGGAAAGCGGCATGGTTAGCCTGCGCGAACACGGCGGCAAAGACCACGGCTCGATAAGTGTAGAAAAACTGAAAGAAATGCTCCGGAGTAATCGCGAATAATGCGAATTAAAGAGGTAATATTGCGAATAATAAACTCTTAAGAAAAAGCCCCCCGTTAACCCGGGGGTCTTTTGAATGCCTGCGCCATTATGCCGTCTTTATTGTGAATTGCCAGAGTAATTTCTTTAAAGGGCGCGACCTTTTCTCTAGAATTCATCTCCAACTCATCACCTTTTTCCATTAGGAACCAGCGCCCGCCCAAACACACCGCCTGTTGCCCTCCACTCGATTCCAGCTCACTGAAGAAGCCCCAATTCTGCATCGCAAGCTCCTTTCCGAAAACCTTGAAAGCATGACAGACGACCATATTGTCATCATTAAGCTTTCCCTGCGAGTCATCCAAAAAATATACATCAGTATGACCAATCCAGTATTTATCTTTGGTTCTCGTAGAAAATAAGCTTGAGTCCAGTCCGGACCCCCGGATTGAAAGATAAAAATTATCCACGAAAACCCATTTCCGATCGGGGTTGCCGATCGGAGAAACGATTTCTCTCATCGGTGGTCCCCTAAATGTTCTACGCCAATTTTAACACAAAAAATTACTTTTTTAAGGTCTCCTCGAAAATCTTCCGCAACACCTCCGGATTACCCGAACCCTTCAAAGCGCCCATTGCCCGGCCAACTAAAAATTGCACCGCCGCCATTTTTCCTTTGCGATAATCCTCGATTGCCTTCGGATTCTCGGCGATAATTTTATCCACAATCGGTTGTAGAGCTCCTTCATCAGAAACCTGCGCCAACCCTTCCTTTTTCATAATCTCCCTCGGGTCTAATCCTGTTTCCATCATTTTTACCAAGATATCCTTAGCGCCACGGCTGGAAATTTCCTTTTTACTGATTAACACAATCAAATCAGCGAAGTTTTCCGCGTCAATCTTCAATTCCGAGAAAGTCAGCCCTTTATCCATAATCAAACCCCAAAGATCGCTGGTCAGATAATTAAAGGCCAATTTTATTTTTTCCAGTGCTCCCGATTCATCTTCCTCGCGGATTTCCGAAACCGTTTCTTCAAAAAATTGCGCCGCTTCACGATTTTGAATCAAAGCCTCCGCCTGCTCCGGCAGGAGACCATATTCTTTTGTGAAGCGCAGACGCTTGGCGTGCGGCAATTCAGGAACTTCCAACTTCAATTTTTTCAAATCAAAACCGGCCAAGTCCAACGGCGGTAGATCAGGCTCCGGGAAATATCGATAATCGTGCGCCTCTTCTTTCAAGCGCTGGGAGAAGGTGGAATTTTTTGCATCATCCCAACCCCTCGTCTCCTGCACCACTTTTCCTCCGGACTTTATAAGTTCTTCCTGCCTCTTTAGTTCGTAATTAATCGCGCCAAAAACCGCCCTAAAAGAATTGATGTTTTTCACCTCAACTTTAGTCCCCATATTCAAGCTAATATTGGCCTCCACGCGCATCTGACCCTTTTCCATATCCGCATCCGAAATGCCCAAATAACGCAAAATTAGCTGTAATTCCTTGCCAAACTGCACCGCCTGCTCGGCGCTGGTGATATCCGGCTCGGTTACCAATTCCATCAATGGGACGCTGGAACGGTTATAGTCCACATAAGAAGATTTACCGTCTTCAGAGTGAGCTAATCGGCCAGTGTCTTCTTCAAGGTGAATACGACGCAAGCGGACTCCCAATAATGAACCACCGAATACAAACGGCAGGTCGTATTGAGAAAGTTGATAAGCTTTGGGCAGGTCAGGGTAAAAATAATTTTTCCGGTCGAATTTAGAAAACTGCGGAATATCTCCGTTGAGAGCCATGCCTGCTTTCAACACCGATTCCACGGCTTTTTTATTTATCACTGGTAGAGTTCCGGGGTGACCAGTACAAATCGGGCAGATGTTTATGTTTGGATGTTTCTCTTCTGGGTCGTTAAGACAATCACAAAACATCTTGGTTTGCGTTTTCAGCTCCGCGTGAACTTCCAGACCAATTGTGGGTTTATATTGCATATTTCTCGTTAGTCTTATTATACTTCAACCAGGCTCATTGAAAAAAGACCCCTAGAAATAGAGGAGGCAGGATGAGACTTCGAGAGAAGATTATGTATTGCGCTATGCCGACCCGATTGACTCATTTGAGCGCCAAGGTGCGCCGAATTGCCTGGCAGGCCGGCTTTGCTCCATCGATTCCTTTTGATGTAGGGCCTTTCAAATATTTTGAAGGCGGCATTATTGGACGGACGGAAACCCTGCGCTTTATGATCGATTATATGAAAATCTGCGGAACGGTCGGAATTTTCGGAATTTCCGAAGGCGTGATGGGAGAATTGAAAACCGCGCTCGATGAAGGAAAGAAGATCCGGGTTTTCCCGGGATTGGATCCCGAGTGGGATGCAATGTATGAAAAGTTGAAGTGCAAATACAGCGATCTTTTTGCCCGGCTACGCGGGCCGCATCAGTTGTTTAATCTCGTTGGAGCTAAAGCCATCGGAAAAACCTTCTGGTCTAACTGGCTTCTCGAGCAACTCGGCGATTGTTTGGCTAGAGTGAAAAACACCACAACTCGCCAACCTCGCGATAAAAGAGATTATGAATCTTATCGGTTCGTTACCAAAGAGGAGTTCTTGAAATCGCGAGCGGAACATAAATTTCTGGAAACGGTCTGGTATCACGACAATTACTATGGCTCCTCGCTCGGCAATATCCGGAAAGTGCTGAAGCACTGCAACGGCATCTGCGCGCTGACCCCAAAGGGCGCTATTGCGCTTAATCGGCATCGACTGGAGGTCAACCTGACCACTATCCTACTAGTGGCAAAGTCTCCGGACATTCTGATGAAGAACTTTTCGCGCCGAAAGGATATCAACCCTGAACGGCAGAAACGGCTCTTGGAGGAAGCTCGCTCTTTTACTCTGCCTCCAAGCGTGCCCCATAAGAAAATCATAATCACCGGCAACAACGAGGAAGACGCAAAAAATATCTTGAAAATCGTAAAGCCTTTGATTGCAGAATAATTAAAAACCGCCCTTTAGGGGGCGGATTTTTTATTTACGAAGAGCTTCCACCGTTCAGCCACTTACGAAGCCAATTATCCCAGATGACATCAAGGTCGGAGGTCTTCATCTTCGGACACTGGATAGTGAAGATTCTCTTTCTTTCTGTTTTGGAGATGATCGCCATAATGCAGTGCTTGTCGGTAGGCTTGAGCATAATCGTGGGAATCTCTTTGGCGTGAGAGTGAAAAACCTCGCCGAGAGTATTGTCGCCCACATACCCAAATTCCCTCTTCTGCCCTTCGAGCGGCAAGGGATTGAAGATTAGGCAAACACCACCCATATTCCCGACCTCGTTGATCTTGTCCAGATGGGTGAGCACCAAGCCAGAGCTTTCGCGAGGAGAAGTTTTCGGACGAAGCCGTTCAGGCTTCTTGATGATCTTCTTGCGATGGAATTTAAAATCCGGATAGAAGACCAGCACGCCCTTCTTCTCCAGAAAATTCACAAATGATTGCAACTCCTCTTTGAATCGCTGACTGCAACAGATCACCAGTGGACGATACATTAAGCCTCCGAAGTAATCGAAGTTCTGCCTTAAAAATAACAAAACAAAATCGAGATAGCAACGGCTAAACCAAATTTGAGGGAGGGGCCAAATGCTCACCAAATTTATCGTGCGGTAAGTCTTTAAACAATCCACCCGAGCCACGGGAACGTTTTATTCCGCGGCCTAGTACTTTTAAGATTGCCTCTGCTCCGCCTGGCCATTCTTCAAACTTCACTCCCTTCTGCGCAAACATTTGCATTGTTGCTTCACGAGCTTTTGCGTTGGAATAGGTGCCGGCAGTAACCACCCTCGTAATTCCCTTTTGCATTAATACCTTCGAACAGTCCACGCAGGGCGTGCCCACTATGTAAGCGGTTGCTCCGCGTAAATCTTCCCGCACGGTATTTAAAACTGCGTTCACCTCACCATGCAAAGTGCGCACGCAATGGTTATTCTCCAAAAGATGCCCCGCTTCGTCGCAAGTCTCCAATCCCGACACGGACCCATTATATCCCGTGCCGACTACGTGCTTATCTTTATTTACCAAAACACAGGCGGTGCGTAGCCGATCGCAAGAGCCGCGATTGGAAAGCCACCAAGCCTGCACCAAGAAAGTTTCGTCCCAATTGGGTTTATGGCTCAAAGAATCCATTACTTCCTATACTACCAAACCATTCACTCTTTTAAAACTTTTTGGCGCAGGGCAGCTGCCTCTAAGGAACATGCCGGAGACGATTTTGATTGGTTTGTTTGTTAATACAAACGAAAAATCGTCGAGGGAGAAGAAAAACAGCCCGCAGGAGACTGTGGGCCCCTATTTCCACATATTCCATCTAATTTGGAAGCTAAAAAATGAGGCAAGTTCGCGAAGTGAGCCACAGCTTTACAAGCGTAAAGCTAGGCGAACGAACAAAGAAATTGGCCATTTTTTAGCTTCCCGAAGGGCGGGTTAATTTTGAATAGCTTCTTTGTTACTCGGATTAGACATAGAGTCTATGTCTGCATCCTCGTGGTCGCGAATCTATTCAAAATTAACTCCGCCAAATTGATGCGATATGTGGAATTAGGGGCCAATTCTGTTTCCGAGGAGGCAGTTGACCGATAAGCCAGAAAGTTTATTTCTCTATTACCTCGATGCCCATATTCTTAGCAGTACCGGCGATAATTTTCATTGCCGCCTCCACATCATAAGCATTCAAGTCAATCATTTTGCGCTCGGCAATCGCCCGCAAGTCAGCTTTGGTAACTTTACCAACTTTGGTTTTCAGCGGATCACCAGAGCCTTTTTCAATGCCGGCAGCTTTCTTCAACAAAGCGGAAGCCGGAGGAGTCTTCAATTTGAAATCAAAGCTACGATCTTCATAAATCGTAATTTCCGCCGGGACTACGTCGCCAATCATTTCCTTTGTGGCGTCGTTGAACTTCTTGCAGAAGTCCTGAATGTTTACGCCGTGCTGACCTAAAGCCGGGCCGATCGGCGGCGCTGGGTTGGCCTTACCGGCCTCAATCTGTAACTTTAATACTGTTTTAACTGGTTTTCCTGCCATAAATTAAGTAAAGAGATTATAGCTTATAACTTTTGAACCTGCAAGGAATCAAGCTCTACCACGGTGTCGCGTCCGAAAATTGCCACCAGCACCTTAACTTTGCCCTTTTCCTCATCAACCTCCGCCACCTTAGCGTCGTAGTCCTTGAAAGGACCATCGGTGATTTTGACAGACTCACCCACCTGCAACTCTACTTTGAACTTTACTTCCTCCTCTCCGCCGCTGATTCGCTTCAACAAAGATTCAATCTCGTCTTTAGAAAGAGGGGTCGGCTTGGTACTGTCCGGACCCACGAAACCGGTAACACGTGGCGTGTTGCGCACGACATACCAAGTGTCTTCGGTGAGAATCATTTCCACCAGAACGTAACCGGGATAAATTTTTTCCTCCACGGCGCGACGCTTGCCGTTCTTAATCTTAATCATCTTCTCTTTCGGAACGATAATGTTAAAAATCTTGTCTCCCATAGCCAAAGACTCCACGCGTTGCGTTAAGTAGCGCGCTACGGCATCTTCGTAGCCCGAATAAGTGTGTACGGCAAACCACTCCCTTTCTTTTTTAGTTTCTACCTTATCCATTTTTATTATTAAATAATTTGGCTAAGCAGATAAGCGAACGCGGTGTCCAAAACTCCCAAAAACATTGCTATGGCAACCGAAAAAACCACTACGATCATCGTTAGCCGCATTGTTTCTGAAAAAGTGGGCCAATTAACCCTTGTGAACTCCTGTCTGGCCTCCTGCCAAAAAGCTGTAACCTTACTAAACATTAATACCTATTCTATATCACGATTAAGAAAAAGTCAACGTCAGACTGACAATATAGGCTTAATTATGCTACAATAACGCCAGCACCAAAAATAGGAACGGCTATGAACATTGACTGGTACGGGAATGACGGCAGCTGCAATCCTCTCCCAGGAACTATGGCGACAGCCACTTGCGGAGTTTGTGGCTCGCCGATGAACGTCGAAAGAAACGTTCTTGCCCCAACCGGCCTCGCAGAAGCTATGTCCGGCAATAAGCATCTACACGATCGGTTCACCCGCCCCAATAAAACCCGGGATTGGCATGCGGAAATTAATCGCCTCCTAATGGCGATATACATAAAAGAAATCGATGCGCTGGTGAGTTTCGAAAAGATTAATCTCGAGGAACTTAGGAAAGATGCCGCAAAAAAGATCTTAGAAATTCTCAATGCCAACGGAATAAAATAAATCGCCCCGACTCTGTCGCGGGCGGTTTTTTATTAAAAAGCGCATCGCGCTACATACTTGGCCAACTACCACCTAATAATTTAATCGAGGCAGACATTTCTTCCCCGAAACCCGAGCGAGCTTAATCGGCTTTGGAGGTTTTTGTATAATATATCTTTAACAAAAACCCGATTAGCGCGAGCGCCAAGCGGAGTTCGCCGCAGGAGCGAATGAAGCGGGTTGAGGGAAGAGATGTCTGCCTCGTTAAATATCCAAATTCTTTACGTACTTAGCCCGGCTCTGAATAAATTGCTTACGCGGCTCAACTTCTTCGCCTAAAAGAATATCAAACAGACGGTCCGCTTCTTTGGCGTCGTCAATCACCACCTTCAATAAAGTACGATTAGCGGGATTCATCGTGGTTTCCCAAAGCTGTTCCGGGTTCATTTCTCCAAGACCCTTGTACCGCTGGACGTTAAGACCCTCTTTCGGCAACTTATCCATCTCGGCCTGCTTATAAATATATTTCACCTCTTTCCCCTTCTGCACGTGATACAACGGCGGCTGGGCGATATACAAATACCCGCCTTCAATAATCGGCAAGAAATGACGGTAGAAAAGCGTGAGCAGAAGCGTGCGGATGTGAGAGCCGTCCACGTCGGCATCAGTCATCAGTACGATTTTGTGATAGCGAAGCTTTGTGAGATCGAAAGATTCAGCAATGGCGGTACCGAGAGCAATCACCAAAGATTTAATTTCTTTGTTGAGCAACATTTTATCAATACGGGATTTTTCCACGTTCAAAATCTTGCCCTTCAACGGCAAGATAGCTTGCGTGCGGCGGTCGCGGCCTTGCTTGGCGCTTCCACCGGCAGAGTCTCCCTCAACGATAAACATTTCTGAATCTTCCGGATTCCTCGAGCTGCAATCAGCCAATTTACCCGGCAGGGTCAGTCCTTCGAGGACACCCTTACGCAAAACGGTATCCTTAGCAGCTTTCGCGGCCTTACGCGCCTTGGCGGCGAGCATACAACGCTCAATTACACGGCGGGCGTCCGCGCTATAGCGCTCCAAGAAATCCTTCAAAGCTTCACCGGTCACAATTTCCACAGCCGTGCGAGCTTCGGTGTTGCCTAAGCGAGCCTTGGTCTGACCTTCAAATTGAGGCTCGCGAAGCTTCACAGAAACAATCGCAATCAAACCTTCACGCACATCATCACCGGTGAAATTCTCATCATCTTTGCGAATGTATTCTCCAGAGCGGGCGTAATCGTTGAGCGAGCGGGTAAGAGCCGAGCGGAAACCGGTGAGATGCATACCACCGTCGGGAGTGTAGATATTGTTGGCGAAGCTCAACTCCTGAATTTCCATCTCACTGTTGTAAATGAAAGCCACCTCCACCTCAACGTTCTCGGAATCTTTTTGGATATAAAAAGGAGTTTCCTGCAACGGTTTTTCTCCTTTACTCAAATATTTAATGAAGGAAAGAAGGCCACCGTCGAAATAAAAGGAGTGGAACTGCTCATCTTTTTCATTCCGCAAATCCACCACTTCCAAACGGATGCCCTTGGTCAAGAAGGCCTGCTGGCGAAGATGGTCAAGAATACGCTTTCTATCAAATGGATTATCTTTTCCTGTGGCGGCCGGAAAGATTAACGGGTCGGGCTCAAAAGTAACTTTGGTACCGGTGGTTTTAGAACTGCCGATTTTTTTTACTTTATATTGCGGCTTGCCCTGCTTATATTCCTGCGTGTAGACTCCTCCATCGCGGTTTACTTCCACCTGCATCCAGCTGGATAACGCGCACACTACGGAAACACCCACACCATGCAAACCGCCTGACACTTTATAAGACTCGCCGCCGAATTTACCACCAGCGTGCAAGGTGGTCATCACAGTTTCCAATGTGGATTTTTTCGTTTGCGGGTGAACTTCTACCGGAATACCGCGGCCGTCGTCCACTACCGAGATACGGTTTTGAGGCAACAATTCGATTCGGATATTTTTCGCATATCCGGCCATGGCTTCATCAAAAGAGTTATCCACGACTTCCCAGATCAAATGATGCAAACCGGCGAGATCAGTCGTGCCGATATACATACCCGGGCGCTTCCTGACAGGGTCCAAACCCTCCAAAACGTAGATGTCTTTCGCGGTATAAGAGCCGGGCTTATTTGAGTCCTTAAGGGAAAGCTTCTCGTCCTTCACTTCGGTTTTTCGGATCTCACTTTTTGGTTCTTTTTCCTCTTTTTTCGCCATAAGCAATACATAGATTATAGCAAAATTATGGGGAAAAGAATAGTATAAAAACAGTACCTTTTGGGAGCAATTATGAGCCTCAGCGAAAACGAGGAAAAAGCCTTGAAATTAAGCGAGGAGATGCATGGTTTGCTGGAAAAATGGCTCGGTAAAGATGGACCGGAGTGCAATGCGGCAATTCAACGCGTTGGCGCAATCAAAAAAGAAATTAATTCTTTCGGTTTCTGGGTAGATTGGCTGGCCAGCATGAAGCTGCAGCCAAACCCCGACGACAATAAGTTCGAGGTGACAGTAACCGTTTCCAGGCCTCGGCCGGATCTCACTCCACAAGAGAAAGAAATCTACGATATCTGGTTCAAGCAAATGAACGGAATGAAATAACTAAAAGAGGCCTTAGGCCTCTTTTTTGTTTAACGTATCTCCGCTCCGAATTTCTCTTCAAGTACAGAAGTAATTTTTACCATTTCAGCATTCACTTCTTCGTCGGTGAGAGTGTGGTCGTCGGCTTGGAAAACCAACCGGAAAGTTAAGCTCTTGTGATCTTTCTTAGTGTTCTTGTTTTCTACCGAAGGATCATAGTAATCGATAAGATCCACGTCGTCTAAAAATTGTGGAGCGGCATTTTCCATCGCCTCCATCAGTTTATCCACGCGAGTTTCCTGATTCACGAATACCGAAATATCCCTATCCACCGAAGGATATTTAGAAAGCGGCTCATATTCTTTTTCCTCCTCTACTAATTTCAAAAGCTTATCCAAGAAAATCTCCGCTACTGCCGTTCCTTCGGAACCACGCGGAATTCCCAAATAACCGAGTACCTCATGATTGGCTTCAACGCGCAATCCACGATCCTGCTCTAAGTGCTTCAAATCCCAATCAAGGTCACGGAAAAAGAAATCGGTAAGGCCAACAGACTTCAGTAATTCATCAAGCAGGCCCTTCAATTCCAGAATCGGATTTTCCGATTTTGAAGCCAGCGCCACCCCCAACATTGCCTCTTCTTTAAAAATCCCCTCTTTTTCGGTAAACACTTTTCCGACTTCAAAAATCCTCACGGAATCAAAGAATCGGAAGTTGTCTTCCACATTTTTTATCAGAGCCACAGTTAAATCAGGACGCAAATATTGGAAATCGGCGCTCACAGGATTCAGCAACGCCGGCGCGCCCCACCACTTCGGATCGGCGTATTTAGTCAGATCTTGCCTAGATAGAAAGGTATGGTTATAAACCTCACTCAAACCAAAACCCTGCAAAACTCCGCGTAATTTATCTTTTAATACAATATTCTCTTCTTTGTGCGCCGCCTTAATTGGAACGTGCGGGGCTTGGGATTCAAGCTTCTGGTAACCATAGAGATTCACAACTTCTTCAACTAAATCCTCAAAAATCGAAACATCATTCCGCCAAGCGGGAATTTCCACAAATCGGCCGGTAATCTTGAAGCCGAGTTTTTTCAGATACCCCAAAGCCGCCTTTTCTTCCAGCGACAATCCGGTCAGCTGATTGAAACGTTTGATATCAAATTTCAGCAGACGCTTCGGGTTCTTGGAATAATTTACATCTGTCAGTTCACCAATTTTTGCCTTCGTTTCGTCTTTCAACAAAACCGTAGCTCTCTTCATCGCTACTTCGGCAAGCATAGGCGACAGACCGTGAGAAAATCGGCCGGAAGCATCAGTAAATAAATTCAAATCTCTGGCAGTCTTATAAATTGAAGGACCGTCGAAGCTGGCAGCCTCCACAATAATTTTCCTAGTGTCTTGGCTGACTTCCGCGCGCTTCCCTCCTTTTATTCCGGCAATCGCCAGCGGGCCCTGAGAATCAGCAATAACGAGATGGCTAGAATTCAACTTGTGGTCGGCGCCGTCGATGGTGCGAATCGTCTCCCCTTCTTGCGCCATCCGGACTTCAATCGGACCCTTCACTAAATCGGCGTCGAAAGCGTGTAGAGGCTGGCCGGTTTCAAGCATCACGTAATTCATCACGTCTACCACCGAATTAATCGGGCGCTGACCGCAGGCCATCAAAATATTTCTTAGCCACTCGGGAGAAGATTTTACAGCCGGAACTTCCAAATATCGCCCGATGTAGCGGCTACAGGCTTTCTTAGAAGAAATTGATATTTCGACAGCGGGATTTTTTAATTCTGCTTTCGGATCACGCCCAGCCGATATATCCACTAAGCTGCCGCCAAAAAGCGCCGCGCCCATCCGCGCGATTCCCCAGTGGGAGGAGGCGTCGGAATAGCGATTCGCGGGAATGGAAATTTCCAATGTATCAGAAGCGCCGCCCTGCCCAGGCAATCCCTGAAGCACGGTTGGCACATCTTCCGCTTCAAAGGCATGAAAATTCAGCTTTTCTATTAAAGCTTCTTTGGAGGAAATTTTCGGCGCCAGTTGTTTGAGTAAACTATATGAGAATTTCATTCCGTTAGAATTGATTTATAAATCTTAAATCGCCGGAATAAAACATCCGGATATCAGGAATTTTATATTTAATCATCGCCAATCGCTCCAGCCCGAATCCGAAAGCAAAGCCCTGATATTTTTTTGGATCAAGCTTCACTTTATCCAGAACCGAAGGATGCACCATTCCGGCTCCCATCACCTCCAACCACTTGCCGTTGAATTCCACATCTACCTCCAAACCCGGCTCCACGAACGGGAAATAACTAGGCCGGAAGCGGATTTTAGCTTCACGCCCGAAGAATTTTTTAAAGAATTGCTCGATTACATATTTAAAATTCGCCAAATTCACATTTTCACCGATCATTAAGCCTTCTACTTGATGGAAATTGATTTCATGAGAAGCATCGGTCGCCTCAAAACGAAAAACTCTACCCGGCACGATAATTTGAAAAGGCGGCTGATTCTTTTCCATATAGCGGATCTGCATCGGGCTGGTATGTGTGCGCATCAGCATTTTCCCCAAGTTCTCTTTCTGCCCAAGCCAAAAAGTGTCCCACATATCGCGCGCGGGATGATTGGCGGGGATATTCAAAGCATCGAAATTATAATATTCAGTTTCCGCCTCCGGTCCTTCCACCACGGAAAAATTTAAGCCCAAGAAAATTTCTTTAATCTTATTTTCGATCTGTGTGAGCGGATGCAAATGACCCACCGGCATCTTTTTTCCGGGCAAGCTGACATCTACTTTCGCAATCGTTGGCGCTGATTTTTTCGCCAGCTCCGCCAATTTTTTTTCTAACGCTGATTCAATCTCCATACGCAAAGCGTTGGCAGCAGGGCCAACTTTTTGTTTCTGGGCAAGTGACAAATCCTTCAAAGATTTCAAAACTCTATTCAACTCGCCATCCTTCCGGCCAAGATATTGAACCTTGAGGTCCTCAAGGCCCTTAACGTCTTTTACCGCCTTAATATCTTTCGCAAAAGCACTCTTTAGCTTAGATATGTCCATTGCCTACAATTATAGCAAAAGGGCTCTGTTAAGGCTAATTTTAACGCTAAATTGCCCTATCTGGCCCTATTTACTATTCACTATTGCCTATTCCCTAACCCCTATCTTAAAAACTTAGCGGCGTCGTTGGGGTCAACGGAATTTAGCTCAACTCCGGAGCCTTGTTCAAAGGCCGCCCGAATAGAGACCTTCGGATACACCTCAATATGCCAATGGTAGTGGCCATATTTTTTCTTGTCTTTAATCGGAGCGGTGTGAATGAAAAAATTATAATCCGGATCTTTAAGTTTATGCTCCAGTCTTTTTAGAACTGTCTGCAAAGCCTCAACCACGTAAGCGATGTCTTCGTCATAAGAATTTTCAAAATTCGGCAGATGTTTTTTCGGGAAAATACGCACCTCAAACGGCAGACGGGATACGAACGGCGTAAAAGCAATCGCTCCCTTGTTTTCAAAAACAATTCTTTTTTTATCCTTTGTTTCCCAAGCTATCATTTCGCAATGAACGCATTTTTTATTTTCTTTGTAATATCGGGCAGATCCCTGCAGAGAGTGATTTACATCCGGCGGAACAATTGGCATCGCCAACAATTGATAATGCGGGTGATAAACCGAAGCGCCGGCGGTCGGACCCCAATTGTGGAAAATAAGCGTGTAAGCGATGCAGGGATCGCCGTAGAGCATCAAGTAGCGGTCACGGAATACCTGAAAGACCTGATTGGCATCTTCTTTGGAAAGCTTCGCGAAATTTTTATGATGATCTCTGGTAATTATCAAATCGTGATGCCCGACTCCCGGCAAAACTGAATATGGGCCGTTCTTAGAAATGGTCCCGCAAACTTTCTGATGTACTACTGCCGGATATTTATTTTCCAAAACCTGAATCTGCCATTTTTTCCGTTCGGGGTAAGTCAGAATCGGCTCACGATTTCCTCCTGCTTGCGGATCCTCAAACGGGCACTCTTTAATAGACGCTTTTCTGCGCTTCACTAAACGGATAGCGGATTCATGCGGGCGCTTGGAACGCCCCGGTGCCATAATAATCCAGTCACCCGATACCATATCCTGCCTAAGTTCTGATTTTTTCATTAGAGTGAAGATTTTCCGTTACTAATTCTATTGTCATAATACCATTGCATTACATCACGCGCGACAGGAACGGCGTTCAAACTCCCCTCTCTGGAGTTTTCTATCAGAACCAGTACAGCAATCTCGGAATTTTCCGCCGGCGCATAACCTACAAAGAAAGCATTAGTGCGGGTATTATTGGCAACCTGAGAACTTCCGGTTTTACCGGCGGACTTCATCGGCAGATAAACCAACATGTTCGCCGTGCCATATGGCTTGCTTACTGCATCTTCCATTCCCTGCCGGACTTCCTTCAACTCCGACGCCCAGTCGGAGTAATCAAACAAAACTTCGGGGTCATTCTGCTTATTTACCAGATGCGGGCGGAAAATTTTACCGTTATTGGCGATGGAGGAAATGAAATTAATTAATTGAAGCGGGGTCAGCTGAAGGTCGCCCTGCCCGATACTCACGTTGTAGGTGTCACCGATGCGCCAGATTTGACCGGTGCGTTTCTCTTTTTCTTCCGGCTCGGGCAAAAATCCGCTACTCTCCGACAAAAGATCTATTCCGGTTTTTTGCCCCAATAAAAACTTCTCCCAATAACCACGCAATCTTTCTATTCCTAAGCCCTTGAATCCCTGAAATCCACCCCCTAATTCATAAAAATAAACGTTGCTTGAGCGCGCCAACGCCGAACGCAAATCAACCCAACCATGAGCTTTCCAATCCAAAAATCTACTTGGATTTTCCGGAACATAGGGATTAGGAATCTCAATTGATCCTGTAGATAAAATCTGAAAATCCGGCTCCACGATTTTCTCATGTAAAGCAGCTAGGGCAACTAAAGGTTTGATTGTAGAGCCCGGAGTATAAGTGCCCGAAACGGCACGGTTAAATAATGGCTGACTGCGGCCAACAAGATACTTAGAAACGTTATTGTTATCGAAGCTCGGCAGGCTAACCATTGCCAGCACTTCACCACTCTGCGGGTCTAGGGCTATTCCCACCCCCGCTTCCCGGCCCAAGCCCGCCAGAGCAGATTTCATTCGATCATAGAAAAATTTCTGCAGCTGACTATCTAAAGTCACCACAAGATCTCCACCGGCTCGCGGAGCCTCTGCGACTTTTCTATCCAAAGTTTTCCCCAACGCATCGCGATAAATAAACATTTTTCCATCAATACCACGTAAAATTGAATCGTAATAAGCCTCTATGCCATCTTTCCCGACGAGATCCTTGGAAGAATCCGACTCGCCGACATATCCCAGCGTGTGACTATAAACCGGACCGTCAATATATTCGCGGACATAGTCGGAAGTAATTTCAATTTCCGGAAAATTTAGACTATTTAAAGAAATGGTTTGAGAGCGGCTAATGTTGCGCGCAAGAGGAATAAAATTTCTTTTTTCCAAATTAGCTTTACGCACAAACTCCTCCAACTCTTCCGAATCGGAGCCAAGCACGTGAGCAATCTCCCCAATCATCGCCGACCAGTCTTCGTTCTTCTTTAAAAGATCAGCGACATTCAAAAAGGCGCTGAAGGAATTTTTATTTTCTACCAACGGATTACCAAAGCGATCTTTGATGATACCTCGTGGCGCCGGCAATTCCACTTCCCTGTGCAAATTCACCAAAGCGCGCTCCTGATAAAATGAACCGCGCGCGACATTAAGATAGGCTGAGCGGCCAAAAGCAATCAAAGCGAGGGCAACTACTACTGCGCCCACCAATAAAAAAGTCCGCCGAGAAAGCGGCCGCTCCAGATAATCCGACTCTTGTTGCTCTTCATTGAACAACAAATCTTCTACGTTCAACTCCTTCATCTTTTGAATATATTCTCTTCATTATCGCCTAATTGCCGTAAAAGGTCATAAAACAATAAACTAAAAATTGAGGTGTAGAAAATCTCCATCCCCACCGCCAAGGGAGCGCCAATAAGATATCCGAAGTCTGCAATTAAATAAAAAATTATAATCGCAGAAGCTGCCAAAGCCAGATTATTTACTGATTGACGCCAAGGCAAAACTCGGCCAATAAAATAGAAGATGGCCAGCAGAAAAACCCAGATTAACAAGTCCAACTGAAAACCGGACTCAAAGCGTAGAAACAAAATAGATTCAACCACTAAAAAAATAAAAACGGGAAAAGAAGTTACGAAAAATGAAGCGGCCACCAAAACCGCAAGTAAAAGATTGGGCTTGATTCCGAGAACGGAAAAAAGGCCGGTGTTTTGCAGTAGCCCGGCCAACGGAACCAAGGTAGCGGCCAGAATAGTTCTTTTAATCATTTCAACAAAACCACCACACTCCTCAAATCTTTAGAGTTATAAGGGAAAATCAATCCCGCCTCTTTGAAAGAATGGGCGACTAAATTATTAACCTCCGCCACTTCTCCCACTTTTAATCCGTAAGGTAAATCCTTTTTTGCTGATATAACCTGATCACCAATATTTATCTCCTGATCTTTATCAATCAAGGTCAGTTTTGGATCTTGGCCGCCAACCAAGAGAGCATCATGCTCCATAACTCCAATTCTCACAGGTAAAGACCAATCTTTATCAAAGATAGTCCGCACCAAAGACTGATCTTCTGAAACTTCAATGATCTGGCCAATTAAAATATTCCCCTCCAGCGTGACGGGCATACCAACCCTGACTCCGTGAGTTGCTCCCGCATTGATGGCAATTAAATGTTTATAGTTCAACGGAAAAGAGGAATAAACCAATGCGGAAAGCCCAATTCGCTTACCCTGCTGAACCAGCTCCGGTTGAGACAGAGGACGCAGTCCCACCAAAGAAGCTAGGTTATTTTTAAATCCTGTAAAAAAATTATTTACCAGGAAAAATGCCGCAATACCAATGAGTATTAAGGCGGAAATAAACCTGCTCATAAACTAAATTTTTATATCTCTCGGCCGAAGAGGGTTATCTATGATTTGCTGATACTTGGCTAAATTCTCTACAGCTACACCGGTGCCGCGCGCCACGCAGGTAAGCGGATCGTCCACGATATTTGCCGCCACGCCCAACTCGCGGGCGATCAAAGCATCCATTCCTCGCAGTAAACTTCCACCACCGCAAAGATAAACTCCTTTCTTTAAAATGTCGCCGGCCAATTCCGGAGGCGCCAACTCGATGACTTCTTTAACCGCTTCAAGCATCGATTTCAAAGATTTCACGATCGCCGCGCGCACGTGAGTCTCCCGCACGATCGCCTCTCTAGGCAAACCGCTGGCCAAATCTCGGCCCCGCACCGCCATTTCCATCTTGTCGCTCTGCGGAATAGCCGAACCGATGTTGATCTTTAGCTCCTCGGCAGTCGGCTCACCAATGGCCAATTTAAATTCATCGCGCACGAAACGCATAATATCGTCGTTTAATTTATCACCGGCTACTTTCAAACTCTTGGCGATCACTGATCCACCCATAGAAATAATAGCGACTTCGGTCGTGCCGCCACCGATATCAATGATCATATTCGCAGTCGGCTCATCGATCGGCAGGCGCGCACCCAAAGCGGCGGCGATCGGCTCTTCAATTACATAAGCGCGGGAAACTCCGGCGCCCACGACGGCGTCTTCTACGGATTTTCTTTCTACTTCAGTTAAATTGCTCGGCACGCCGATGACGGCTTTTTGGAAGCTGTAAAAAATACTGGTGCCGCCTAAGCGCTTCAAGAAATGGCGGAGCATTTCCTGCGTCATTTCAAAATCAGAGATAACTCCATTGACCAGCGGGCGAATTACATTGATGTGCGCCGGAGTGCGGCCGATCATTTTGCGCGCTTCGTCGCCGATAGCGAGGATCTGATTAGTTTTCGCGTTGACTGCGGTGATCGAAGGCTCGTTGATCACGATTCCCCGCCCCGCGAGATAAACTAGCGAGTTCGCCGTGCCTAGATCGATACCGACATTTTTAGAAAAAAAGGCCAATGGGGATTTCATTGCTTAAATAAAGTACCTACATTTTAATTCACTGGAAAAAATTTGTCTAGGAAAGTTTCTAGCTTTTGGTACCCTCAGGAAATTGCTTCTCAGAGATGGTGTAGTCCCGCTCCAGCGGCGGGACTCACCTCGTGTCTCGCTCCGCCACTTCCGATTACGGAAGAACCGAGCTGGCGAAGCTCCGACACGCTCCTCGAACCAATATGCCTTCGACCAAAAGCTCGCAACAGCAACCACTACCCCGCGGGGTAGTAGGAAGAAAAAAACCGCCACATCTTTCGACGTAGCGGCTTCACGATTAAGAACTCACCTCCCCGAGTAACACCCACTGATGCTCCCACTCCATCACCGTTTTGCCGGAACGGCTGATATGCGCAGGATAGTAGCGGATCTGATAACGTTTCCGGTTGTGCTTGATGACGCTACGCGACTTGGCGTTGGGATGAAGAGCGTCAATCTCCAGCTGAAGCTTCTCTTCCTCCGTACGCTCGATTGCCCCACTCTTCTTCAAGTCTTCCTCGATCCAACGAAGCTGGTTGGCGGCATTATGGATTAGAGACGAGTACTTGTTGGGATTGTTACTCGAATCGTTGGCAGACCATTCATTACAACGACGCAGTTCCTCATACGCCCTCGCCAAATCGTCGAAGGTATAAGGCATGGGAGGCCTCCAAAGAGTTTCTAGGTTGTTTTGAATCTACGCACAATATAGCACAAATGTGCCTATTTTGTCAATAGCTCGTAAGCCGGATTCAACCTTCAAGTGCAACACCCAATGCTTCTAGCCGCCTTCCGTAATCACTAAACTCTAGTCGCTGTTTTAATAAGCTCCTTAATGCCAACTAACTTCACCTTATCCGAGTCACGGCGTTTGAGTTCGATCTTATCTCCGGTTTTCGGGCTGACCACGGCGCGCCAAGTGATACCCAAAAGATCGGCATCAGCAAATTTTGCGCCAGCGGAAGTATCACGATCGTCGTAGAGCACTTCTACTCCGGCTTTCACCAGTTGCTTGTAGATCGCGTCAGCGGATTTATTGATGCCAAGCAAATGAATCTTGAATGGCGAGACAGCTTCCGGCCAGATAATGCCATTGGCGTCGTTGTAGACTTCTACAATCGTGCCCATTACGCGAGTCGGGCCAATTCCATAAGAACCCATTATCACCGGCGACTGCTCCCCTTTTTCATTGGTGAACTTCAAACCAAAGGCTTCCGAAAAGCGAGTCCCCAAACGGAATACGTTGCCAACTTCAATCGCCTTTTCTTCTTTCACTTCCGCGTTGCACTTCGGGCAAAGATTTCCGCCACGCACTAAAGCAATTTCTTTGTTCTGCGCGAAATCACACTTGGTGCAATAAACGATTGTGTCCTCACCCACAGGAGTCGGCACCTGAAATTCGTGAGTGTAGTCTTTGGTAAAAGCGCCACCGGAAGCTTCGGTTAATTTCGCTTTCAACCCAACCCGTTTGAAAATTTTGTGATAAGCCTTAATTACTTTTTCGTAATAAACATTCAGATCTTCCACGGAAGTATGGAAGCTGTATAAATCTTTCATAGAAAACTCGCGGCCTCGAAGAATACCGCTCTTTGCCCGAGCTTCGGCCCGGAACTTCGTCTGAATCTGATAAGCCGAAAACGGCAAGTCTTTGTAAGAGTTAATGAAATGGGTAGCAATGGAAGTAATTACTTCTTCGTGTGTCCAACCCAAACCAATATCTTCGCCAAATGGAGATTTGAATTCATAGGCCACGTCGGTGTGCCAACGCTTGGATTTTTCCCAATATTCTTTCGCCACCAAGGCCTGCATCAGCATTTCCTGCCCGCCGATGGCGTTCATCTCTTCTCGAATTATCTGATTGATTTTATTTAAAACCCGATAACCCAATGGCAAATAAGAATAAACACCGGCAGACATCTTGCGCACAAATCCGCCACGCGTAAGCAGTTTAGCGTTGACCGCCTCTTCTTCTTTCGGAGCAGTTTTAGAAGTTTTCGTGAAAAGCTCGGATTGCTTCATTAAGTAGAAATCTAACAAAAAAGCGGCCTTTAATAAAGGCCGCTGGGATTTACTTACCTGCTTTCTCTTCTTTTTCTTTTTCGGCTTCCTTCTTCAAAAAATCTTCGTGAAACTCGTAGCGGTAAACGTACTTCCTTATTATAGAGAAGGATTCGGTGCCGTCTTGCGAGAAGTCCAAGCTCCAATCTTCCTCTGATTTACGAGGATAATTGATATTGTACGCAATCTCGCTTTCCTGGCTCAACAACTCGATTCCATGAAGCTTGGAGTAGGCGCGTTCGATTTCGGAGCGTCCAATAGGAGTGCGGTAAAGATACTTGCCATCCACGATTTCGTTCGAGAAGATGGTTCCCTTTACCTTATCTCCTCGTTCGTCGTACTCCTCTTTATGGCAAATTGCTCCTCGACAATCATAGTCGTAGCGGATCTCGAGAGAGTTATCTTCGCGATAAATCCGAAAATCTTCATAGTGAGTAACATCGTCTTTCTTATCCCACTTATAGGAATCCTGATAGATCGAAAGCAGCTTTCCGTTTCCGTGAGTCGGATTACGCTGACCGGGCTGGCTCCAGTTTGCGTATTTGTAAGTAAGCCTCCGAACTCCCCAACGATCAAAGGCCTCCATCGATATCGGCAGACCTTTTTCGTTGAACTGCCACGTCTCTTCGGGGTCACTCCTTAAATCTCCCTCAAGCTCACATCGCCAAAAAATCACAGTAAAAGCGCCATCGCCACGGTATTTATACTCCCAGAACTTTTCACGAACCCCGTTCAGTAGGTAGGTTTTCTCTAAAATCCTACCCCTCTCATCTAGTTTGTAGGAAAACAATTCCATAATGTTCGGACAGCATCCTTCCCTGTTGACATATTCCGTCTCGATAGAAATCAATCGCTGATTTTCATCAAAAGCAAAAATTTCCTTCTTGTATATTGGAGGCGCGGCCTCTTTGCTAACATGGGAAAAATAAAAATCTCTGTGAATCTTCTTCGCGCCTTTCGGGGCAGTGACTATTTCCGGAGGTTCGGCAAAAGCGGAAATGCCAAAAAAAATCACGAACAGGAAGCTGAATTTCATGACTTTTCCTTTCAAAGAATCCCTCACATAATTTATGTAAGGGACAAGTCTGGGGAGATTATACCAGAAAACTACCCAAAAGAAAAGCCCCACGTTCTCTAGAGACCGTGGGGCTTAAAATTATTTCTTCAAAAAGTACTGGAGCTTGGCGCGCAAAGTGCCACCCTTAACCCATTGCCCGTTCTTCATCGCATAGGAAGTAGAAACATCTTCCGTCTTCCTTTCGCCCAATATGGCCAGATCCGCATAAGTCGTCGAGTAAACACTCTTGCTTACGGGATTCTTACCGACTTCATCATAGCGAACAGACTCTTTCTTGTCGCCACGGTCATTGTAGCTGGTGGTTTCACGGAGAACATCGCCACTGTAGACTTCTTTCTTCTCCAGCTTGCCGGCATCGGTATATTCATAAACCTCCCAAGAAATCGGCTTAGTGGCGCCGTCAGGAGTTTCCTCCATCTTCACAAGTTTGCCGTCCTTATTATAGGAAAATTTCTTGACGGTCTTGTATCCTTCCAATTTCAATTCCACCGTAAGAAGATTTCCTTTGTCGTTCCACTTTTCGACATAAATTGAATCTTCAGAGCGCTCCCCTTCGTCGTCATAAGAATAACCATTCAACTCCCAGCTACCATCTTCGTTGTAGGTGTAAACCCAGACGCGCCCCAACTTTCCATCAACATAATCGGTGCGCTCCGCAATCTTTCCATCAGCGCCATACTTATGAGTGTACTTAAAATCGAGAGCAAATATTCCGCTGGTAACCACGCCGACCAAATCACCTTCCTCGTAAGACCGCACGGCATGAATCAACGACTGCGAATCACCTCCGGAACTTTCAAGAAAAATTTCAACTTCAACATTCTTGAGATTCGGATTTTCCTTGGCAAAAGTGGTGTCCTGAGCAAATACGGGAGCGGAAATAAGTAGCAGAGCAAAAAGCTTCATGACTCTCCTCCTCTTCTTTTAATTAACTAAGAATAATTTTATATAAAAAAATCCCGCCTTACAAGGCGGGCATTCAAAATTTACTGATGGTTACTTCGCGTATTCATACTCAAAAGTGCTGCGACCCGAGGCTCGCGGAATCTTTTCATCTCCGACAAAAACCTTCCAAATTTCACTAATCCGCTTATCGCCAGCTTTGTAACCAGGAGTAATTTCTACCCGCTGGGCGACATTACCCAAACCATCGTACTGCGCAAACGAAATCATATCGCCGCGGGTGTTGAAAACCGCCTTATCTACAGGGTCGCCATCACCGGAATTTGTCTTGGCTTCCTTGAGATGGCCATTGGCGTAGTAGGAGTAGGTCACAATTTCATCCACTTCCTTGGTGCCATTCATGGTCGAGGAAAGAGTGGATTTAGTCAGTTTACCCGCAACGTCATATTCGTTTTCACGCCTACGAACCAACCCGGAAACATGAACATTCTCAGCCGAGAGCCATCGGCCGCCGATGTCGTAAGCATAGTCGACAACCGTTCCGGAAACTTCTTTCCCGTCGGCATCACAACGATAAACCCTCACCTTGTAACTGCCGTCTTCGACGTAAGTGTAACTAAACTTTCCATATAGCTTACGATCAGCATCAAGCTGTCGCCGCTCTTTCGGATGACCCTTGTCATCGTAGTCATGCTCATAGTAATTCACGCTATTACTTGGACCCTCTACGGTAATAGAAACCAGAACGCCGTCCTTATAACTTTCGGTACGGGTCAGCATCAGAGTGCCTTCTGGGTCTGCGCTATCAATGTAGAACTTAGAAATTTTCTTGGAAATCTTTTCATCAACTTTCTTGAAGAAATCCTCGGGATCGCTCGCCAAAGCGAGACCGGCGAAAAACAACAGAAAGAGAAAGCTTTTCATTTTCTATCCTTTCAAAGTAACCAAGGATTATTTTATAACAAACCCCGTAAAATGGCTACGCCATCACGGGGCAAGAAAAAAGCCCCGTAAAGACGGGGTCAGCCCCCTATTCCCACATAAGCTCTAGCAGCGTTGTGAGGTATAAATTCTTTATTTCGAGGAAGCGAATTTTGAGGCATAGACTCTATGCCCAAGATGAGCTGACATAGAAATAAAGAATTTTAACCACAACCCTCTGGGATGCGGGATTTTATTATTTATTACTTCGTTTCTCGGACTTGGAGTAGACTTCTACATCTGCGTCCTCAAAGCCTCGTACTAAATAAAAAATCCCCGCATCGCTGCGGAGAATATGTGGGAATAGGGGGCTAAGCTACTTCTTCTCGTAAAACTCATACTGATACAAGACGTGGCCGCGTTTCAACGCCAGCGCCCTCTTCTCTATTTTACTGTCCATCCATTCATCTTCGGTAATCCGTCCGTCCTTGTCGTAGGTGTACTCATGAGCCAGCTTAGCCACCACCTCGCCACCATAGTAATCGTAAACGGCGCGCTCCTCCAGGTCTCCGGCAAGGTTGTAGCTGGATTCTGCGGACAGATAGCCCATGTGGTTGACGGTAGTCGCGCGACGCAACTTACCGTCCTTATCGTATTCGAAATCAGTAGTATTCCGAATCTTTCCCTCAATCACTTCCTCGCTCTTCTTTAGTACTCCGTCATCGCTGTAATGATTGACGATCTTGGTTTTAGAGCCGCGGCATTGAGCGCATTCCCATTCTTTCAGGAGCCCCTTCTTGTCGAAGCGTGAGATGTAAAGCAAATCTCCCGTGGCAAGAATGATTCGCTGCTCAATCTCCAAATTGCCGTCAACGTCTCTCTTGTATGTCCAACGCTCTAAAGTCTTTCCTTTGTCGTCAATCTCCAATCGTTCCTTAATCTGGCCATCATCTCCATAGATATGTTTATAGATAAGTTTTTCGGTCTTGCCGGTGGAATCCGAGAGCTCCTTATTTACCAAATCACCCCTATCATCAAAGGTTTCGGTAACCTTGCGGTCAAAATACTGCACGGTCGGATTCTTATCATCTTCATCCCAATATTCGGTGATCCGTGCTTTCATTCTCGACGGGGGCTTTTCGAAATCAGCAACTTCAGCAAAAAGACTTCCTCCGTAAAAACAGGCGAACACGATAACGGACAATTTGTGCACGGCTGCCTCCTTTAAAAAGCTGGAATTAGGATAGCGGTTTTCTAAAGTTAGAACAAGTGGACAACGTCCCGAATAGTAACGGCAATTATCAGCAGGAGGAGAACAAGAAACCCGGCGGCATTAACAGATCTTTCCATCTCCGGACGCAACGGCGAGCCTTTAATTTTTTCAAGAATAATAAACAAGAATCTTCCTCCGTCCAGTGCCGGAAATGGAAAGATATTGAGAACCGCCAAATTTAAAGAAATCAAAGCAATCAACTGAACAAGATAAATAAAGCCCATTGAGCCGGCCTGGTTGGCGATGCCAAAGATGCCGATTGGCCCCACGAAATCCACCAGCAACCGGCCTTGAGTAATCAGTCCCCAGAAAAGATTCGCAAAGGCCGCCAAAATTCCACCCACAATCATCAACGAAGCCTTCAATCCCTCCCAAAGACTAGCCAACAAAGAATGCCGCTCTATCCCCGCCTCCACTACCGCCACTCCCAACGCCCCCTCTCCGGAAACTCTTGGTGTAGCTTTAATTTGCAACTCTTCCCCTGCCCGACTAATGTTCAAAACGATTTCTTTCCCGCGATTCTGATTTATAAAAGAAACGAAATCGCTTCCATTTTGAAAATCCTTCATCTGATCATTAGCCAAAATTCCCACCGCTTCCGCCGGGCTACCCGGAAGAATTTCCGACACCACTACCACCCGCGGAGTGCCGACAGCGAAAATTAAAGACATCAACATCCAACCCAAGAAGAAATTCATTGCCACACCGGCGACGATTACCAAAGAGCGTTTCCAAATCGGCTGCACAAAAAAACTTCGCGCGCGCTTCTCCGCATTTATTTCTTCCCACTGATTCTCTCCATAAAGACGCACGAATCCGCCAAAAGGCAGAAGATTCAGGCTATAAATAGTCTCTCCGATTTTTTTTGAAAATAGACGCGGTGGAAATCCAAAACCAAACTCCTCCACCAAAACACCGAACTTGCGAGCCGCCAAAAAATGCCCAAACTCGTGGATTAAGATCAGTAACGAAATACCGATAATTACAATTAAAATGTCCATTGGTTTAGTGTTTCGTATAAAGTATACGGTATTAAGTATTGGGGGAGAATTTATACTTAATACATCACACTGAATACTAAATACTATTCGGAGATCTCCTCAATCTTAGCAGAAAGAGAAACTTCAATCTCGCTGTTTGTTTTATCTACGGACTTTTGCGCCTTTTCGCGCGATTTGAATTTCTGATCTTCGGTAATTAATTTTTCCTTGAAAGCGGACTCAATCTTTTTATTTACATCATCACGCCCGGCGCGGACTTTTATCTTGGCCTCCTCGGTCAGACGCTTGGCCAATTTAGTCAATTCTTCACGGCGTTCATCCGTCAGGGCCGGCAAATTAATCCGGATAAGATTACCGTCGGAATTAGCGGTTAATCCCATCCCGGAAGTTTCAATAGCCTTAACCACCGCGCTCAAGGATTCTTTATCCCAGACGTTGATATCAATTTCACGGGGAGGAAGAATGCTGATTGCGCCAAGTTGCTGAACAGTAAAATCCTGATCCATATACCGGACTTTCAGGTTATCCACCAGTTTTGGGCTGGGCCGGTTGGTACGGACTCCGGAAAGTTCATTTTTCAGATAATCCACGATCGCTCTTAAATTTTTCTCGAAATCTTTTATTAGTTGTTCTGTCATAAGAAAAAGAATAAATGAAAGGCTGAAAAATAAAAAGCCCCCATTCGGGGGTGGTACTTCATGCGGCGGGGTAAGCTCGCATCAGCTTGTCGATGCCGCACCAGTTCTCCTGGTCCAGCAGGATGAAATCCAGGACCCACTTTCCCGTATCGCTGTTATAGCCCAAGAAAGGAACACGGCGCTTGCCTTGCGGATCATTCCAAACAGTACCGGGAAAAATCAGATAGAAATTCGTCCAGCTATGCGGAATGAAATTCTGACGCTCGAGCAACGCCTCAGCGTGTCTCTGGCCAAGATTGGCATCCAGCTCAAGAGCGCGGATGGCCATACGGTTACCATGGATCAGTCCTTCTTCAGGATGATGAAACCCGCAGATATCCATAACCACCAGATCATGCTCAACCTCGACATCCCTTTTCAATTTCCAGCCCCTCTCGCGCATGTCGCGGGCGAAGGGCTTGTCGGCAGTGATGACTGCGTACATGAACGCCTCCTCAAATGTGCCGTCGGCTACTATAACACAAACGCCTAGGATAAAAAATACCCCCGCCAGCATGCTGCTGGACGGGGGTTTGAGTTTGCGCCGCAATGGCAGCAACTTCGGACAGACGACCCGATCAACAATCGGGAGCCTTTTCCGGAAACTGCCTGCGGCAGTACATAAAAATTTATTAAAGAACCCCGCTCGGTTCCCGGCGACTTTGGGGAGATGTCGCTTTGGGGGAGGTGCTCGCCGGTCGCTTATCGCTCGTATGCCACTGCTGCCACCAGAGCAACAGCTCACGCCTTAGAGGCCGCGATCGCATATGAATTAACGAGCCAAGTACCGGCGTCTCGGGTTTTCGGGAGCCCGAGCGGGGCGGATATACTTTCTGATTTGCTGTAAGCAATTTTAGCAAGAAATCTTCTGCTAGTCAATGGCTCCGCTATTTGCAGACAATCGGCAAAAAGTAGATCAAAACACCCGTAAAGATGGTGAGTAAGATTATTCCAAAAGCTTTGTCCATTACTTTAATTTTATACCTCTAATAGCGCCGCTTCAAGCTGAAGCCGCTTATTCAAATTAAATTCACTCATTAAAGCCCAGCGCCGCGATAAAGCCTTTAGTCCTTTCCAATTTTTTACCGGATCTTTTTGCAATTCCATCATCATCCCGCGCACGAAATCATCCACTAAGCGAGGCTCTTCTTCGGTGCGCTCAATAAGAGTTTTGAGAAATTCTTTTCTTTTCGCGGGCGCGGTTTTCATAAATATTCCCACTTCTTTTACTTCCGCCTCAACAACATTCTCCCCAGCCAAAAATATGCGCTGAAAACGCGACTGAACGGCGGGCGACAAAGCGCCTGGGTCTTTTAAAAGCAATACCAACAGGGCCCCGGCGGGCGGCTCCTCGGCGATCTTCAAAATTGCGTTCTGGGCGTACAAAGTCAGAGCGTGAGCGTTATCAATTACCAATAATCGGCGAATGGAAACAGCGGGTCGTTGCCATAAAAATTCCGAGGCTAACCGAATTAAATCAATCCCGCCATCGGCGTGAGCATCATAAAAAATACTGTCATTTAAAACCCGAGTCGGCGCCTCCCAGTTCCCTGCTTCTAAAAAATTAGCCAAGCATTTTGCCGCTACTAGTTTTTCTTTCTCTGTGCCGTGTCCGAAAAAAATATAACTGTGCGAAAGACGCTCATCTTTTATCAAGTCGGAAAAAAGTTTTTTTAAATCCCCTGCTTTCACTAACTAAGTATAACCTAGCGCTTGTTCAAAAGCGTTCGCTTGTAGACTTCCAGATGATTCAGAATCAAGCCGGTACCCTTGGCAACGCAATAAAGCGGATCTTCAGCGACGTAGGTCTGCACGCCGGTCATCCGCCGGAAAAATTCATCAATATAACGCAGATGCGCGCCGCCGCCGGAAAGAATAATTCCCTTTTCCATAATATCCGCTACCAATTCCGGAGGAGTGCTATTGAAAACGCTTTGCACGGAAGCGGCAATGTCGAGCAAGTGCGGATTAAGCGCTTCAGCAATTTCGTTGGAGGTGATTACTAAATCTCTAGGCAAGCCCGAAACTAAATCCCGGCCACGAAGACGGTATTCCAATTTTTCTTTAGTCGGCAAAGCGGAACCGATTTCAATCTTCACATTTTCCGCGCTCTGCTCTCCCAAAAATAGAGAGTACTTTTTCTTAATATAATCCATAATCGCCTGATCGAATTTATTTCCGGCAACCCGCAAGCTGGCCCAGGAAACAATTCCGCCCAAAGCAACCACGGCCACCTCGGAAGTGCCGCCGCCGATGTTGATAATCATATTGCCGGAATAGTTGTTAATCGGAACGCCGGCACCCAGCGCGGCCAAAATGGGTTCTTTTACGATATAAGCCTCTTTGGCGCCCGCTTCTTTGGCGGCGTTTATTACTGCGCGTTTTTCGGTTGGAGAAATACCGGCAGGAACGGAAATTACCACCTCGGGCTTAAAGAAATTAAATGAGCCGGAGGCCTTAGCGATGAAATACTTCATCATCGCTTTGGTGATGTAGTAGTCGGCAATCACGCCTTCCTTGAGCGGACGATACGCCACAATGTTGTCGGGTGTACGGCCGATCATATCTTTGGCTTCGCGGCCAACAGCAAGAACGGTGTTGTCGGGTACACTCAAGGCAACGATGGTTGGTTCGTTGATAATAAAACCCCGGCCCGGCACGAAAACAATCGTGTTGGCGGTTCCTAAGTCTATTCCGATTTTTCGTGTAAACATTTTTTTGTGTACTTTGTTAGTCGTTAGTCGTTAGTCGTTTGATGTCTGCCCCTAGTTTCCGAAGTCGCTCATCCAAATTTTCATATCCCCTGTCCAATTCTTCAATACCATCAATCTCCGATTCTCCTTCGGCAACAAGAGCCGCGATGACGTGAGCAATTCCGGAACGAAGATCTCTTACGGTCAACTTCGCGGAATGCAGCTTACTCGGCCCCGTGATCTCTGCGCTGTGAAGAAAAGTTTTTCCGGCGAACCGGCAGGGAACCTCCCCTAAACACTTTGCTTGTACTTTAATCTCCGCGCCCATTAAATTCAAGTCTTGCGCATAACCGAAGCGATCTTCGTAGACTGTTTCATGCAGCGTGGAGACTCCGTTAGCTTGGGTAAGTAGGACTGCCACCGGCTGCTGCCAGTCGGTCATAAACCCAGGATAAGTATCAGTTTCAATGGCAGTCGGGCGAAGCGGGCCATCCACGGCTTTCCAAAATTCAATTCCGCCATCCGATACTTGATAGTCTCCACCCACGCGGCGCAAGACACTCAAAAATGTTGAAAGTGTTTCCTGACGCGCATCTTTCACTAAAATCCGTCCGTTGGTGGCTACTGCCAAGCAAGCAAAAGAAATCGCCTCATTACGGTCGGGCATAATCCGGTGAGTAGCTCCGTGTAAACTTTCTACTCCATCAATATAAATTGTACGGTTGGCGCCGAATTCGATAATCGCGCCCATTTTTTGAAGCAGTTTTATCAAATCCAGAATTTCCGGCTCAAGAGCCGCATTTTGTATTTCGGTGCGCCCCTTGGCCAAAACAGCCGCTAAAATTGTATTTTCGGTGGCGCCGACGCTGGGATAGCGCAACCTTACTTCCGTCCCATGCAGGCCATCTGGGGCAATGGCAACATAACGATCCTCAAGTACTTCGATCTTGGCGCCCATCGCGGTTAGGGCATCAATGTGAATATCCACGGGGCGTGGCCCAATCTTATCTCCGCCCAACATAGGAACTTCAGCCTTGCCAACGCGAGCCAACAACGGGCCTAGGGCGAGAATTGGAATCCGATTCCGACGAGTCAAAGAAACTACTTTGAAATTAGTAATTTCCGGAGTTTCAATAGTAAGAGTATTGCCGCTCTTGGAGATATGACTGCCAACGGCCCGGCAAAGCTCTTCGGTGATTTTTGCATCGCCGATATCAGGGAAATTTTCCAAAATGCACGGCTCGGAAGTAAGAAGCGAAGCAATCAGCATTTTCGTCGCCGCATTCTTCGCGCCGGCCAATTTTATTTCGCCCGAAAGCTTATTTCCACCCCGAATTAAAAACCTCATGAGCGTAAGTATAACCCAAAATTAGAATTTTGGGTTTAACGGTTTTGGCGACCCCGCTGAGCGGGGTTTAGCCACGCTTAGCGTGGCGAATCAAAACTACCGTCATCGCCGCTCCCGCTAAACCCAAAGACAGATCACTAAAAGTATCAGAGGCCGGCTCTTGCGGCATACCGGTAAGAATATTCACAAAATATTCATAAAACTCCCAGCCCACCGCCACAAGAGCAACAACGCCCAGAGTTAAAATGAGGAACGGTAATAACCGGCCGCTCAACTCACCAAAATATTTCTGACCCGCAAAATACAAGAACGATACGGAAATGAATCCCCCACCCAAACAATGCATAACCATATCCAAATACCACGGGCGAAAATTTATAATTTCGTCAAAATACCAAACATCGAAATACACCAATGAAACCATCAAGGCCAACCAAAAGAGCAGGACGGTTTTTAACGTTTGGCCCATTGCGGAGCTCGGCGAGCTTTGAGCAATCCGTACTTTTTGCGCTCAACAATACGAGAATCACGGGTCAAGTAACCGGCTGGCTTCAACAACTTACGAAGGTCAGGCTCAAATTTAACCATAGCGCGGGCGACGGCATTCTTTACTGCGTCAGCTTGTGCATTAATTCCGCCACCATGAACCATAACACTGGCGCCAACACGAGTTTTCAAATCAGAAATCTCAAACGGCAAAAGAGCCGTGAGTTGATTGCGCAACGACGTTTTGAAATATTCTTTATAATCCTTATTGTTTACAGTCAAACCCTTTCCGGCAAAAACACGAGCAGAGGCATTGGCGCTTTTACGGCCACCTTTAGCTTGGAAGAAACGGACAATTGTTTTTTTCTCGGCCATATTATTTTTCTATAGTTAAAAGATTCAAACGTTTTTGTTTCAAAAAATTCTGCGGCAACATACGCTTCACGGCCAACATCAAAACTTTCTCCGGAGATTTTGCAAAAGCCTCCTGGTAAACCTGCTCTTTCAAGTGACCCATATAGCCAGTGTGGCGATAGTAAATCTTTTGAGTCATTTTCCGACCGGTGACTACAATCTTCGAAGCGTTCTTAACAACCACCTTATCTTTTCCGGGGTTGCGTGGCTGATAATCAGGATGCATTTTGCCCTGCAAAATCTGGGCAATCTGTGATGCCAAGCGTCCTAATTTCTGATCTTTTGCGTCAATTACGTATTGCATTGTAGGATATTCTTATTGTTTAAACGTTTAAATATTTAAAGATATGATATATGAGTTACTTCACAAACTCAATCACCGCCATCGGGGCGGCATCTCTCATGCGGGCCTTGGCCAACTTAGTGATGCGCAAGTAACCGCCGGCGCGATTCTGATAACGAGGCGCGACGTCAAAATAAAGCTTCTTGGCAGATTTCTTAGGCAAAGCGGCAAGCAAGCGTCGAAGTGATGCTAATTGCTGCTTTTTGGCGATGGTAACCATTTTTTCCACCATCGGGCGAATTGCTTTGGCGCGCGCAACCGTAGTCGAAATCTTTTCTTTCATAATCAAATTATTAGCCAATCCTTGCAGGAAAGACTTTCGACGACCCATCGTACGATTAAATTTTCGCGCGTGCTTTGCCATTGTAGTATATTTCTATTATTTAAATGTTTAAATATTTAAACATCTTTACTCTTCTTTCTTCTTTTTCTTAGAGGCCTTTTTCGCTTTCTTTTCCTCTCCTTCTTCTGCAGCAACCGCAGACGCCTCTACTTCTTTGACTTCCACACCGGAAATCTTAACAAAGTGATCCTGCAAAATATTACTGGACTTTCTCAAAGCGGAAGATGGGGTGATACTGCCGTCGGTTGCGATAATCAAGCGGAGACGGTTGTAGTCAGCGCGCTCCCCTACCCGCATATTTTCTACCGAAAAATTTACCTGTACTACCGGAGAGAATAAAGCGTCGATAGCGATAACACCAATCGGCAACTTATCGCTCTTACGGGATTCAACCGGCAAATAACCCAAACCCTTCTCCACGGTGATTTCCATATCTAATTCAGCATCCTTGCTGGTCAAGGTAGCAATGTGAACGTCGGAGCTAATCAGGTCAACTTGAGAGTTGGTCTTGATGTCGGACGCAGTCACAACTTTTTCTCCCTTAATCTTTAAAATCAAAACCTGAGGCTCGTCGGTGTGAATTCTAAAGCGAACTTTTTTCAAATTTAAAGCTACTTCCACCATGTCCTCCTTCACTCCTTCAACGGTAGAAAATTCATGGCTGGCTCCTTTGATTTTTACTTGAGTAATCGCGGCGCCCGGAAGAGAAGAAAGCAAAACACGACGCAAAGCATTGCCAAGGGTTAAACCATAGCCACTGTACAATCCCTCAATTTCAAAAACCCCCTCTTTATCGGTTTCCGAGACCTTTTTGATTCCAACCGTCTCACTTAAATATTGATATTCCATAAGTTTTTTATTCTTTATATTTTACCTCTATTTACTATAAAAGTCAACCACAAGGTTCACATCAAACGGGATGTCGAAATCCTTAGGAGCGGAAAGCATCTTTCCCTCTTGTTTGTCAGCATCGACAGCCAACCAAACCGGAGCTTCGTATTTCTTTAGTTTTTCTCCCAAATCTTTGAAAAGCGGGTGTTCTTTAGACTGCGGACGAATGGAAACAATGTCTCCGGCTCGAAGCTGAATTGAAGGAATCGTGGCTTTGCGTCCATTCAACATAATATGGCCATGACTAACTAACTGGCGGGCAACGGAACGGGAAGCAGCAAATCCAACGCGATAGACCACGTTATCTAAACGGCTTTCCAACAAGCTGATAATCAACGGACCGGTGACGCCGGGGTTACTGGTAGCTCTTTTTACGATCAAACGCATCTGATTCTCACGAATACCATAGGTATAGCGGATTTTTTGTTTCTCTTTCAGTTGAGTTCCAAATTCAGAAAGCTGTTTGCTAAAAGATTTACCGTGAGCTCCCGGTTTATGCGGCCTGCGTGAAGTAACGCATTTTGGAGAATTACAACGCTCCGCTTTCAAAAAAAGCTTTGTGCCTAGCGAACGTTCTCTTTTTTCTCGTGTATCAAACATGGATGTATATTTTTATAATTTAAAAATTTAAATATTTAAACATTAAATGCGGCGGACTTTGGGTGGTCTTGGACCGTTATGCGGAATCGGGGTTACGTCTTTAATAGAAAGGATATTGAAGCCATGGTTCGCCAAAGTGCGGACCGCGGAATCCCGGCCTCCGCCTACTCCGCTGACTACCACGTGCACATTGACCGGACCGGACTTTTTCAACTTCTCAGCAATCACGGCGATTATCTTCGAAGCGGCAAAAGGAGTGGCCTTTTTCGGACCATTGAAACCCAAAGATCCGGCAGTGCTCCAAGCGAGTATATTACCTTTATCATCCGATACCGAAACTAGGGTGTTGTTGTAGGAAGCTTTGACGAAAACTTTGCCGGTATCAAATTTTTTGGAAACCGACTTCTCGCTCGCCTTTGCAACAGCGGCTTCAGTCTTCTGGCCCTCTTTGAGGACTTCTTCGGTGGTTTGTTTTGTTGGTACTTTTTTACCCATGTTGGTTGTGTATTTTTAGTATTTAAATATTTAAACGTTTAAATATTATTTCAACTCGTTTTTACGTTTTCCACTGCCAGCGGTCTTACGAACATTGCCACGCACAGTGCGGGAGTTAGTCTTCGTCCTTTGGCCACGGACCGGGAGCTTGCGGGAGTGACGCATACCCCGATATGACTGCAAATCTTTCAATAAATTAATGTTCTGCTTGATGATTTGACGCAACTCACCCTCAACTTTAAAATTTTTCTCTATATGCGCCTGAATCCGGTTTACTTCCTCAGGGGTAAGAGTCTTGGCACGCTTGCTCGGATCAATTTTTACCTTCTCTAAAGTCTGGATTGCCAGAGTCCGGCCGATGCCGAAAAGATAAGTCAGCGCTATATCAATACGCTTGTTGTCTGGAATATTTGATCCGGAGATTCTCATTGAAGTATATTTTATTATTTAAATATTTAAAGATTTAAACATGGCGCTTCACGCTAGCCCTGCCTCTGCTTATGCTTCGGGTTTTTGCAAACAACATAAACCCGTCCTTTCCGGCGGGTTGTCTTACAGTTAATGCAAATTACCTTTACGGATGAGCGTACTTTCATAAATACAAAAGATTTAGCAAGTATATACTAATATCGTAAAAAACGCAACTCGCTTAAAGACGCCGAATTATCCTAGCTCGAGTGTCCCCATAAGGACTGAATTCCAACAGGACCTTATCTCCCGGCAAAATCTTAATATGGTGTATGCGCATTTTGCCTGAAAGATGGGCAAGTACCATTTTATCCGGAGGAACACTGACCCGAAAGGTGGCCGCCGGCAAAGCCTCTTCTACTCTCCCCTCAAGCACCCTGACGTTCTTTTCTGCCATGTTGCGAGTAATTATAGCAAATTATGAGCGGTTAGTCTAATCAACCGACACCGTAACTTTAGCGAGATTATTCGGAACCTTGGTAACCCAGAAAGGCCAGAGCGAGATGACTGCCGAATCTACATCCTTCATAGCCCCAATCAGGCTCTTCAGCTCCACCTCTGACTTACCTAAGAACCGCGCCTTCAGAGCTTCGGCGTCGATATTTTTTGCCACAGAGCTTTTAAAATCAATCGGGAAGCTTATCCGGCCGGCGGCAAAATCCGCGCGAGCCTTTCCATAACTCAACTCATGACTCTTAATCACATACTCATCTTTTAATTCCTGATTAATCTTTTTCTCCAGCATCTTCATCATGTCAGCCTCTTTGAAGGCCACCGCATTAATTTGACCATCCGCCTTCACGCTAAAGTTGCCCGCCGAATCAACTTGAGTAATCACCTCCTGCTTTAAAATACTAAAACCGGAAGCGCCGTCGATGATTTTAAAATCAGCCGGAATCTTTTTTACCAACTCATCATTCAATAGTTTTTCTAATGCCTCTGCTACGGCGGTTTTTCCTTTTTTGAGGTCAGCATCGGTCGGAAAAGCGGTCTCTCCGATAAATCCACCGGTCATCGCCGATTTTGATTCACCATAGAAAGCCTGATATTTTGGCGTGCCTTTAAATCCGGGGATGCTCAAATAACTCACGGGTCCGATATTATATGAAGCCCCTGCCTGATCAGCGACTACCGTAGCCTCCAAACTTGAAGCCACTATCTTCCCCTCCACAATTTTTGCCGCCGGCACGATAATGCTTTGCGCTAGGCGGAAGATTTTTCCATCCGGAGCGATAAAGCGGGTAGTTGCTACTAAGGGTTGCGGGTCGGAGCTGTAGGCGTTGAAGATGGTAATGGTACCAGTAGCTTTCTGTTGGACATTCTTCTTTCCGGTAGCCGGAAAGGAAAGCTGATGGGATTTCTTTTCAGAAAAAGATTGGCCGGGAATGGTAGCGAGCGCCGGATCGATTACCGCTGATTTTTCCGCCCTCACTGAATCTTTGTAAGGCCAGACCTGTTTGACGCTCACGATTTTTATCTCCGCGCTAGGAAGCACGGTCGCGGCCACGATGCCCGCAACTACTACAACCGCCAGTACTGCTCCCCCGCCGATAAAACCGGTCAGCCGGCCACGAATGCGAGCCGCAATGGGCTTCCGCTGAACCGACTCCACCAGTTTCTTTTTTTTGATATCCGCCTCTTCATCATCTTCTCGGCTTTTTTTGGAAGAAACGATATCGTAAAACTGGCGGCGAGAACGTGACAAAATCGGGTTCAACGATTCCAACCCCGAAAGACTGGCCAACTCAATAACCTTATCATCCACCGATTCAATCACAATTTTCTTTTTCAAAAGCTTTGACTCTCTGGAGATGAGATGGAAATTAGAAAGCGAATCAGCCAACTTGGAAAATCGGGGAATACTTAAAACGATTTCTTTGGCGTCGGAATCGATTAATTTTTCTACTACCAAAGCCACCTCATCGCTTTTGCCGACGGCGATTTTTTTAATTCGATGGATGTTTGGTTTCGTGGGACTCATATATTTTTATTTCAGAATGTCGATATATCGAAATTTCATCTAGACAGGCGACAGCCAACGTACCCGTCGCTTAGCCATCTGGCTCATCCGATCGTCTTGCGGGGCAAGGTACCATTCCAAAACATTCGCAAGTAGGCCGAAGGAATTCTTAGACTGGGCTGTATGCTTAAATTTTATATCAAAGCCGAAGTTTTTGCTAATTATGTCAAGGTCAAGAAGCCGTAATTGGGCCGGCTTACCAAGCTCACCGCGAAAATTCGCCACAAACATCGCCGGCAGGTCAAAGGACGGGTTTACAAATACCAAATTGGTATCCATTTTTTTAATCGCCTGTCCGATACCGTTAGCCAACATCTGTAATTCCCGGCCGAGCAAAGCCTCAACTCGCCGCTTGAAAGTTACAGAAATAAAACCTTGATTATACAAGCCAATAACTTTGGCCGCGGTCTCAGAATCCACGGAAAGATCGGCGGCCAAAGAAGCATTAAGGTTATTTTCTCCCCAAGGGAAATGATCCCAATAAGAATTTTGCGATCCGGAGGAGGCAAACATTAAAGTTTTTCCGGGAAAAATGTTGGCTACGGCAAAATTTTCCGCCGCCTCTGATTTAGCAATTACGTTAGCCCAAGCCGTGCCGTTCTCCGAAATAAACACCACCTGATTGATCGGCAGGGAATCTTTCAATGACTCGGCGAATTGCCGCAGTAAAAAAGTTTGGCTGAAAAGAATTTCTACCGTCTTCGCCTTGAATCCAACCGGATTCACTACCTTGTGCCCATCTAATCGCACTCCCCGGATTTTCACGTCCGACAGCACTACGTCGAGATCGCTAGTTGACATTTTTACGGCCACCCTACTCCGCTGACGATCAAAAAATTTCCAGATTGCTTGAGAGATAAGATTGTCCAACTCCGGCTCATCGATAAGCTCCTTGAAACGATCACGCACTAGAACTACGGAAGAATAAATAGTAGTAGCTAAATGCGAGTCTAATCCCAAAATTATTTTGTATTGCGCCAGCCGGCCGAACTTTTTCAGAAGCTTTTTGAGGTCCGGGCCGGTATGCGTTTTAATGAATTTGAGTTCTTTATTATCAAAATTAGCTTTTATATAGGCCACCCGATTGCTATTCTCCAGAATTTCGACGACCAAAAACCTATCATCCTTTCCTCTCAATAACGACGACAGTTTTGTTTTTAGTAGGTTAAAATCCATCCATTTTTAGGTGGAGGTCACTTAAGTTAAGTATACCATCTCAAACACCAGTATTTACGCGCTACTCGAGCCTATTCTACAATTCCCCTGATACGGCGAACTCCAGCGGAAACTGCCTCTTCTTTGGCAATCTTAAACTTCCCTATCGTTAGGGTGTTAGACACGTGGGGACCGCCGCAGAATTCTTTGGAAAATGCCGAAGGAATATCGTGGCCGACATAATAAACCTTCACGCGCTCGGGGTATTTATCCAAAAAGAAATGGAGCGCCCCGGTTTTCGCGCCTTCTTCTTTCGCCATCTCCTCAAAACCCACCGGCAGGTCTTTCTGGATCTGCTCATTCACTAAGTCCTCCACTTCTTTAATTTCTTCGACTGTCAGCTTCCGCGGGAAGATAAAATCAAAACGAGTACGCTCTACGGTGATATCAGAGCCTTTTTGCTGAACTTCATTGCCCAAAACTTTCCGAAGCGCCGCCTGCATCAAATGAGTCGCAGTGTGCAAACGAGTTACTTTCTTTAATTCCTCGGCGTCTTTCGCTTTCAATTCTCCAGTGTCCAGAAGCAGACCATGACCGCCGAATTTCTTTTCTACGCCCGCGCGAGAAATTTCTTGATGCTTTTTAAATTCTTCATCAAACTCGGTGCGATCCAATCCCTTGCTCGCCTCCGGAGCCAACTCTTTAATCAACTCAAATGGCAGACCGAAAGTTTCGTAAAGATAAAAGCCTTCTTTAGAACTGATGGCGGGGTATTTTTTAATTTCTTTCACGCCGAGCGCGATTGCCTGCTCGAACTTATCTTTCTCCGCCTCCAAGACCTCCAAAATCCTCAACTCTTTAACTTCCGGATAAATATTGCCGAATTTTTCTTTCACCCACTCCACCGCCATCCCAAAGAGATTCCCGTGAACATCGTGGATGGTCTGATAAGCCAAAACGCGGCGAAGTAGGCGACGCAAAATATATCCTGCCTCTTTATTAGAGGGACGCACGCCGTCGGCGACCAAGAAAATGGAGGAGCGAAGATGGTCGGCGAGAATACGAACAACTCGATCTTCAATTCCCGGCGCCATCTCGCGGATCTTGGCGATTAGATCGCTGAAAACATCTGTCTCAAAAACACTCGGCGCGCCCTGCATCACCGTTACCAACCGCTCAAAGCCCATGCCGGTATCAATGCCAGGGGTTTTCAAATTTTCCAGAGTCTTGTCGGACTTTTGGTAGAACTGATTGAAAACATTGTTCCAAATCTCCACCCCCTCGCCTTTTTTCGCCTCCTCGGCAGTCTTAGCTACATAAATTTCAGTGGTCGGCCCGCAAGGACCTTCACTGCCGGTTGGACCCCAGAAATTGTCGGCTCGGCCACGTTTAAATATTTTCTCCACCGGCATGCCGAGTTCTTTGTGCCAGATATCAAAAGATTCGTGATCATATGGAACTGCTCCCTCCCCGGCAAACACGGTGACATAAACCAATTCCGGATTCACTCCGAGAACTTTCGTGACATATTCATACGCCCAATGAATCGCTTCTTTTTTGAAATAACCGCCAAAAGAAAAATTGCCGAGCATTTCAAAAAAAGTGAGATGAGTTTTATCGCCGACTTCATCAATATCGGAAGTGCGGAAACATTTCTGGACAGAAGTCGTACTTAAACTGCCGAAATCTTTTTGCGCGTTCAGTTCTCCGATAAAATATGGCTTGAACTGCTGCATACCGGCAGTCGTCAAAAGCACCGAGGGGTCGGTTGGCAACAATGACGAAGACGGCACGACAGCGTGCCCTTTGGACTTGAAGAAGTCCAGAAATGATTTACGAATCTCCTCGGAGGTCATTCAATGATTTTATAGATTCCAAAGACAATTCTCAAGTTAATACAATATGGTAATCCTACGCTACGCTCAGGATTGCTACTGCTAACCAAATTTTCTGCTTCTTTGAATTGAAAATTTGGAGCAGTAGGTAAAAAAATCCCCTCCGGTTTTTACACCGAAGGGGAACTGGCCTCGTGAACTATGCCTACACGAGCATGTATTTGACGGCGGTCTCCATCACCAGCGACGCCGCCTTCAGGCTAGTGAGCCGGAGCTCACCCACCCAGAAGATCGGGGTGCCGGAGTACGACAGTTGGATCTTCAGCTCCTGCTGAAGAACCAACTCCTCCCCGGTCGGCATCTGGATACGATACTCCAGAATGCCGGTCGGGATATCCCCGAACGCGCTCTCTTCGGGCGCGCACCGGAGGTTGGCCATGACCCGCACTCCGCTCTCAAAGAAGAGAACGAAGTCCGGGTCGCACTTCAGCGCCCGCTCGACACCCTCCACGATGGAGGGCGCCAGCTTCTGGATCTCCGCGAATTCCTTCGCGAAGGTCCGCCCCGCCGGGGAAAGCTCCGACAACGACCTGACTGCCCGTCTGCTCGTCGTGGTGTTGCTCATAACTTTTCTCCTTGAGTAGAATTTCTTGATTAGGCGATCGATCCGCGATGGACCGATCTAGCCCCGGAACCGGCGACTACAGCATACGCAGGCGACCCGCCACCGTGATGGCAATAATCACCGGCTTGACCTCCGGCCCACGATTCATCCGGTAGGCCCACTCTCCGGAACTGGTGTTCCGGACCCTGACCGTACACGCGCCCGACGGCGTTCTAGTGCTATCGGGTTTCAGGATCCAAACCCCAATCTCCAGCTGGAGATTGGCGCCGTGGCCGGTCTGGAAGCTCGAAAAGACGAGCTTCGATTTCAATCGGCCACCAACCTTCAGAAGATCGTCGATCTGCTCGACGATTTTCTGTTTCAGCCGCCCCCAGCCCGTCATGAGCTGGTGCTGAACCTCGTCGGCGGCAATGCCAATCCGAGGCCGGTCGTAGAGCGTAAAGCATGTGTTGACGGCCATACACCTCCTCCTAAATTAGTTTTCAAGGTTAAGCTTAGATCACCTCAATCCAAGCCAAGAAAGTCTAGCATACTTGAGCCTATTTGTCAAGGGCTCATGGCTTCCTACCCCAAGCTCCTCATAAGACCTTCGGCGGCCAAACCGCGACTTATTTAAGCTATTTTTTCGGCCCTAAAATTGGGGTGCGCCAAAATAGCTAAACGCACGGGGCTACGCCTCGGAATCTTATTCGGAGCATTGGGGTAAAGCCTGATTCGCTTTGTTAAAACTGGAACCAAGAATCCCCTACTCGCTCACTTCTACGGCCCCGCCCATGCCCGGGTTTAAATGGTCGTGATACTTCCAAGAACCTGCCTTTTCAAATACAAAAGAATAAGACTCCCCCTCGCTTAAACCGCCCAGGGAATCAAAGCCCGGTAAAACTAAATGGGTTGGGTGCGACGCCGAAGCCGGCCAGTGTGGACGAATATCTTTATTCAACCAGGTAACTTTCGCGCCAGCCGCAACTTGAATCATCGGAGGCTCAAATCCGGTGGTAGTGATAAAGACCGTAATTGATTCCGGCTGAAGAACGGAGGTAGTTTTAATGGGCACATGGCCGATTGCTTCATTGGCCGGAACAGAATTCAACGCTTTGGGAACTTCAATCGATTTAGGATTTTCTAAAGCTCTAAAAAATTCTTCAATAGTAGAAAGAAGAATCTTAACTGTCCGCAGGGAAGCCGCGATGCTTTCCGGAGCCTCTTCTCTTTCGATTGATTTAGCCAAGGCAACAATTCTTCGCTCGGCCTCGCTTAGCAAAGAGAATAGTTTCGGATTCTGCTCTTTAGTAAAGTCGGACTTATTTACCTCGGAAAGCCAAAAGTCATATACCTTATTAATATTTTCCAAATCACTCTCGGCATCCGATATATCCGGATTCAGCTGATTAATCGCATTTTTTAAAGCGGCCTGGGCGGCGGTAGCCTGTCCGAAAGCTCCTCCATAATTACCTTCTTCTAAAAACTTCTCGGCTTGCAAAAGACCGAATTTTGCCCGCTCCACCAGCTCCTTGGGAGCGTTTTTTACGGATACCCGCTCACTAATCATCTCTTCCACCCTGGCCAGCAAGTCTTGCGCTTCGGCCATGGCCTGTTTGGCCCGTTCTTCGCTGATGCCTCCGGCATCTTCAATCTTGGATAAAATTCTCTGGCGAATAATATTTAATTCGTTACGCAATGCCGAGGTAAGCACTTTTTCTCGAACTTCATCAATAAGCCGTAATCGACGCAAACGATCTCCGGACAACCCGCTTAAATCCCCCAATTCCCCGCCAGCCAATACTAATCCCTCCAATTTTCCACCAAATTTCAAAAGTAAATCCTCGCGTAGAAAAGAAACGGATTTTTCCGCTTCTCCTGAAAGCGCTTCTCCTAAACGATCCGCCAAATCGGCGGCCCGCAACTCTCTGAAGGGATCGTTAAGCTCCTGAACCTCCAAAAGAAATTGAGCCTTGAAGTCTCGTGGGTTAACCAACCGAATCGGCGCCTGCGCCAAAGCAGCTGCCAAGGAATCAACCGCTTTTTCTATTTTCTCTAATGAAGCTTTTTCATTCGAATATTTATTGGACAAATCTTCCAGCAATCGGAAGTGGCGCAATCCCTGTGAAATCAAATCCTCCGAAATAGCCGACAATTTGGAGCTTCCGAGCTCGTCTTTGATGGCCTCGAGATTTTCCATCAGCCGGGAAAGGCTATCCAAATAACTATCCAATGCGCGATCAATGGCAAAAAGATTGCCGGTGGCAATTTCCTCCAGCTTCTTAAGTTCTGCCGCTTTTTCGTTCAAAACATTCAACTCCAACTGGGCACGATTGCTGGCGCTAGCCGAGAGTAACTTGCGGAAACCCCGTCCCCATTCTTTCAAAAAATAGAAAGGATTCGAAGGCAAAAGACCGGAGCTTTGGATGCCCAAATCACCCCCTTCTTGAGCCAAAAGGAATGCCTGCGGGACCGTTATAGACAATGCAACGGCCGCCGTTATAAGTATCTTATGTAGTTGTTTCATAGTAATTCCAGCTACACCTTGTTGAGAGCAGAACTTGCCTGCCGAAGGCATGGCTGGAGGCAAAAAGCTATCTAAAATGGGTAGATTTGGACTCTGCCCAACAAAAAAGGCCTTAACAGACCTTAGGGATACTATATCACAAAGGGTATCGGAAAACAATCCTCTTTGGGGAATAAAAAAGCCCCCGTCTGCGTGAGCAAGCGGGGGTAAATCTGGGTCGCGTGGTAGCGGGTTGGGGGCGTAAGCCTCGCCATTGTCCTGCCCATCGGCAGGCATCGCGCTACCGACGCAACCTTTTCGAGAAAACTGCGCGCAGTCCGCGGTGTGGCCCCACCGCGGTGTAGAGGCCACTCATTCGCCTCTATGTTCCGGCGAGCCCCTGAGGGTACTCTATTCTCTCCGCGCCATCCAATTAAGCGGAGTTCTATAAGGCCGGAATTGACACGCACCACTCTTGTGATGCGGCTGCCAGGGTGGCTGCGCGCGCCCACCTGCACCAAAAAGGATCCTTGTCCCTCGCGTAGATCATCAGACCTTACGCAAGGGACTTGTCCCATACATTAGAAATGTACGGTCTCTAACACTACAGTCATTCACTAAAAGCACTTCGTTTTTCTAGCTTTATGGAACACACTGCGAAGCCCTAATCCCCCTTTATAGCGGGATGGGCAAGCCCGCCTGAGGCGGGTAAATAAAAGACCCTTTTTGATGCGGGTGGACTACTTAACGTTCTAGGAGAGATTATAGCGTATAACCTAATTCTTGTCAAGCCCCCACACCAAACGAGAAGTTTGGCTGAATTCTTTTGCTTCTCGTTGTGGTGTGGGGGTCAAGGGCTCCGGCATGTTCCTCGAAACTACTCCCTGCGCTTTGGAAAAAAACGCCTCCGAGACGTTCCTTGAAGATGTTTTCCCAAGATAGTAACCGACCGGTGTTATCCCGCGAGATAACACCCCATCGTTGACTATAAAAACAAAAATCCCCTACCTTCTGCAGAAGGTAGGGGCCGGATGACGTGTTCGCGCTAGTTTAGCGGGCGGCATCGCTTGGGATCAATCATCGCTGTTAGTTGCCCGCAAGGATCGCGACGCGAACACGCTGATTCGTTACTTGTTTGTTGAATCCTCAGCGGGAGTGTTCTCTCTGCGGATGCGATCCACGATCGCCTTGCGCTCCCGCCGGTTTCTTTCTGCCTCTTGATAGCCACACTCCACTTTTTCCAAATCGACCCTATCCCAATACGCCATTCGCTCCCAAACCTCGAACGGGACGCGCACATAGACATCGTCCCCGTCGGGGCTGATGAGTTGCGCCACAGACTCCCGCGGATCGACGAGCTGAAAGAGCTTGACCCTCTTCACCCGGTAACCGTCATAGTCGAGCATCTGTCGAAGCGTCAACTCCGGCCCGCGACGCGCCCGGAAAAATTCACCGAACTCGCCGAAGTACCAGATGCTGAACGCAAGCGCGAAGACCCCGGTGGAAATTAGCGTTGCAGGATGCGTGCCTACCGCCTTCAGCTTCGCCAGCGGCTTTCGGAAAGGGTACATGGCCACACCCACAACCTTCATGAAGGCGTTGCGCAGCCAGCCATTCCTCTGCTCCAGCATTCCTTCCAGCTCATCAATCCGCCTCTGCTTCTCGGTGCACAACTCCACATAATCCGGCTGGTCGACATACTTGGAACCGTCCTGCGGGGCTTCACTCACAGCTTTCCTCCTTGTAAGGGACTGGCGAGATATTAGCATGTCAAACTGAATTCGTCAAACTATAAAAATCCCTGCCGGCAGGCAGGCCCTTCAATAAGAACAAAGCGAACGAGGTTACTTTTTGTTCTCGTAGCTCCTCAAAGCAGAGGCGAAGGCGTGTTGGTTCAAGGAACATCTCGGAGGCGGTTGGGCTTGGCTCGTTCGTTGTCCATATTTACGAACGAACAACCGCCGAGAGAGAAGAAAACCCCGCCGTTGGAGTGGGGTTATTCTGTGTCCGAGAATCAATACGCCAGAGCCCTTTGCGAGAGAATAAAAGTAGCCGAGTGAGCCCTAGTAGCCTTCTAAGGTGTGTGCCTTCCCGTGCCCCCGAATACGAACCAAAGCCTTAGCTTCAATCTGCCGAATACGCTCACGAGTAACGCCGAATTCCTTGCCCACTTCTTCCAGAGTGTGGGTCACGCCATCATCCAAACCAAAACGCATGCTCAAAATCTTCTGCTCGCGGGGAGTCAGGTCAACCAAAATTTCTTTGATTTTGTCACGGAGTAAAGTTTGAGAAGCTACCTGTGAAGGAGTCAGGTTGCGGTCGTCGGGAATGAACTCCGAAAGGGTGGAATCCTCATCATCATCGCCTACTGGAGATTCCAAAGAAACGACGTCCTGGGAAATTTTCTGAATGTGGCGGATCTTTTCTACCGGTATATTCATCTCAATAGCAATCTCTTCCGCCAAAGGCTCACGGCCCAGCTCTTGTAGAAGACGGCGTTTGGCCTGCGTGTATTTAGAAATTGTTTCCACCATATGCACCGGAATACGAATGGTGCGGGATTGGTCGGCTAAAGCGCGGGTAATGGCCTGGCGAATCCACCAAGTGGCATAGGTAGAAAATTTAAAACCACGGCGATAATCAAATTTATCGACGGCACGGGATAAACCTATGTTACCTTCCTGCACCAAATCCAAAATGCTCAAATTCGGAGAGCGATTCACATACCGCTTGGCGATAGAAACCACTAAACGCAGGTTGGCCTGAATGAAATGACGGCGGGCTTCTTGGTCCCCTTTTTCAATTTTCTTCGCCAACTCCCTTTCTTCCTCGCCTTTCAAGAGTGGGGTCTTACCAATTTCTTTTAAATACATCTGTACAGCGTCAGGCAAATGCTCGCCTACGGTCGCCTCCTCCAATTCTTTAGTGCTAATCTCTTCTTTCGGAAGTTCAATTAATTGATTGGTTTCTATTACTTTAATCTGGGACTCTTCGAGTTTGTCGTAAATCTCTTCTAAAAAGCTGATATCGTCTTCAACATGCGGAAAATAATTCAAAACCTCGCCGTCGGTCACGAAACCGCGACTTCGGCCTCTTTCGATAAGCTCACCCAAGGCCTGCAAATCAATTTCCCGTTTCGCGGCTTTTTTGCCGGTGAGTTTACCCTGTTTTGCATTAGATTTCTTCGAGAACTTCTCCACCTTCTTGGACTTCATAGTAATCCCCTTAGCCTTTCTAGACGCCTGCCTACCGGTAGGCAGGGCTTTTTTAACGGTTTTTTTGACCGTCTTTTTAGCTATCTTCTTAACTTTTTTAAGCTTGCTCCGTGAGAGCGAAGCAACTTTACGGGGTTTCAATTTTTTCACCATAAGTAGAAAACGACCCTGCTTGCTATGCCAAAGTCGCTTGTTTCTCTAAATTCTGCATTTCTTGAAGTACTTTGTCAAAGGCAGAGAGGGCCGCTGTAAGCTCAGCCTCATTATTCTTCTGCTCGGCGAGTTTAATAGACCAGAGCAATTCCTGCTTATGGGAGCGCAAATTTTCCATCTTTAACTGACGCACCAACTCCAATAACTCGGCTTTGGCCTTAACTTCGTCGGATTCAAAGTCCAAACCGGATCGTAAGCTGACTAAATCAGCCACCGGCTTCAGTTCAACATTCAACGACAAAGATTTCGGGTCCCTACCGTGCTCCAAAATAGCCCTATAACTTTCCGGAATATGCTCAATGTTATTTTTTATATCTTCATAGAAAGCCGGATGATTTAACACTAGCGAAATAGTCCGCTGGCTAATCAGATCCTTGCGTGATAATTGCGGAAGTTTGGCTTTTTCGGCGGGCTCCACAGCCGAGTCGGTAAATTTCGGCGCCTCATCTTTGATGTTCAACATTTCTTCCTCCAGCGTTGTCTGAGCGACACCACTCTGATCGGAAATAATTTTCAACCAATGCGAACGCTCCACTGGGCTAGCTATCACCCGAAGTCGGGATAAAAGCGCCCGTACATTCTTTTTCCAAACCAGCGTGTCGGAACGATTAGATATTTGATGCTGACTAATCAAATATTCCATCGCCGGCTTAGCCTCGGAAACCAGCTTCACCATCATTCCGGGATTCGCCTGCGCGATATCTGCCGGATCCTTCACGCCAAGATCCGCCGGCACCGACAAAACTTTAATCGAAAAATCGGCGGCATTTGCCAAATCAATCGTGCGTTCGGCGGCCATTTTTCCGGCGGCGTCCTGATCGAAAGAAAGTACTAAAGAATCCGAAAGGCGTTTGAGATTACGGAGGTGATCAACGGTGAGCGCCGTTCCGGATGTCGCCACCAAATTCTTCACTCCGTCCTGCCAAGACATTATCAAGTCCATCTGACCTTCCACTAGTACGGCGGTACGGCTGTCGCGGATAAAATTCTTGGACTTATCCAGGCCATAAAGTAGCTTCGATTTATTGAAAATTGGCGTTTCGGGCGAGTTCACATATTTCCCTAAATTTTCCGATTCAAATCCCGGCATAATTCTTCCCGTAAAAGCGATGGTTTTGCCGAAAGAATTAATCAACGGAAACATTATCCGATTACGGAAACGGTCCCGAAAAGTACCGCGGTCGGTTTTCAGAGAAAGTCCGGCTTTTTCAATCGCGGTGATTGCATAGCCTTTGCCGAGTAAAAATCTGGTGAGGACTTCGGGTTGGTCGGGAGCGAACCCGATTTCAAACTCTGCTATAGTTTCCGGCTTCAGGCCTCGGGATTTTAAATATTCGCGGACGGCGGGGGTGAGTTGGGATTTGAAAAAGTCCTTAGCTAAGCGATTAGCTTCATATAAAACATTCAGGGCTTTCTGATCAGGTCCGGAAATTTGCCCGATATCCACGCCTGTTTTTTCCGCGAGAATTTTCAAGGCTTCAAAGAATTCTATATTTTCAAAACGCATCAAGAATGCAAAAATATCTCCTCCGACATTACAACCGAAACAATGCCACATCTGTCGGTCAGGCGAAACGATAAAAGACGGGCTCTTCTCTTTGTGAAACGGGCAATGGCCTTTGAGATTCTTTCCGGCAGGATTCAACGGCACGTAAACTCGGATAAAATCCGCGATATCCAACTTATCTTTTATCTGCTGGGTGTTATCCGACATGCCTTGATTTTACTCGATTTATACCATTGTAGGCAATAAAAAGACCCAGCATGTCTCTAGATCGTTATGGTTCAACAGTTTTTGATAATTCGAGAGAAAGTACTACCTAAAAATCCATCGAGGACTCCAGCTTGGGCAAATTAATGGTGTCGATAAGAGCCATTTTCAAGCTAGCAGCCTCCTTTTCAATTACCGGACCGTCATAATCTCCGCTGTGCGCAGTTGAGCCTTTATAAACCGGCGCTTTCTGGTCAAGGTGCAGATTAACCACCAATTTTTTCGTGGTTTTATTGAAAGAAGCATAGACGTGAAAACGCGGATACAAATTATCCGATAGGCCGCGATAAAAACGCCACTCCCCCGTTTTTTGGTCGTTGCCGTCAAAATGATAACCGACCGAACGCATCGAGTCGGTAAGATTCTCGGTGAAGTTTAGAAATTCAATTGTCATTTATTTAACTCTTATTTCGCCGGTCATTGTGGCGGGATTGTCGGAGGAATGATAAGTGTAGGTGCCGGGGAAATTAAACAGATGAGTAAAAAGCTCGCCGTATTTAAGTTGGGTAGAATTCGCAAGTTTAGTCAGTAATCCGGCCGGTTGAGAATCAAAGTTCACGGAATGAAAAAGTTCGTCACCATTCTTCCAGAGAACCTTCGTCCCCGGGCTGACTACAATCCTACGAGGATTAAAATCAAAATCTTTCATATCTACCAGCACCTCCGTGATTCCCCGCAAATCAAAATATCCGGCTGGCACCTCTTCTGTAAAAATACCCTCCTCTTTCTCCGGCAGTCCCGATTGAAAATAATTAAAAAATACAAATAAACCGGCCAAACAAATAGCGGCGGTCAATACTCCAATTAGAAATAAACGCTTCATACAAGAAAAGTCTAACGCAAATTCCGGTAATAAAAAACCTCTGCAATTACGCAGAGGCTTTGTTTGTTTCTAAAATGGCTTTATTTGCTTCAGCAAATCGGAAGCCGGATTAAACCTGAACTTCTTCACCGGTTCGAAGAAGTCACTACATTGCTCAAGCGCAAAGACAATCTCTTTCGCTTCTTCGCTAGTCAAACTTTCCTTCATTCCCTTCTCCAAAACTTCGATAGTGTATTTGGGGGAAAGAAGCTCGGGATCTCGGCCGGGCACTCTCTTGGCCCGCTCTTCGAGCATCCGCCTCGGCAACTCTTTCGCAAGGAACCAAAGCGCATCGCGAAGTTTTGCATAAGTCTCAGAGCTTGTGTCAGCGTTGCATTCTTTCACGGCTCGGAGAACCGACCGGAAAGAAGGCGGCCTCTTAACTGATGCCGCGCGGCAGGCCAACACTCCGCCGATGCCTCCGCCATCCGCCCTTTCTGGCGGAGGCGGATCCGCTTCAAGCACTTCGCAAGATGGCAGGAGAAGGATTGCCTCGGAATCAATCTCCTTCTCTTCGGGCTCGGCCGATGCCAGCCTGACATCGGAAACCAACAGCGAACAAGGCAGATTCAAATTTTTCAAAGATTGCGGGATGTGGTCGTAGGAAATAACATGTACCAATTTTCCGGCGACAATCAGCGCTTGCACCAGCTTGAAGAACGGCTCACCGCCATCCCCTGTGCAAAGCACTACTCCCTGAACGCGAGCATCGTTAGCCATCAGCAAACCGATTTCGCAAAGGGCCAAATCCGCAGAATCCTTCCCTTGTGGAACCAGAATCACGGAAGTGAAGTCGCGATCAATGAGGCACTGCATCATCCGAGAATTATCTTTGCGCATCGCCACCGGCTTCTTCCGAATGTCAGCGCTCTCTCCATGCACAACAGACTTCGGGGCAGACAGCGCAGCATCTGCGCGAATCAAAGGTCCAAATTGACCGGCAATTCGATCAGCTTGATCAATCGCTAGATTCAAAACCTTTACATCCGTCAGGCTGCAACCATCATCGTGCCTTGCCTGAATAGTCAAATTTTCAACGTCCATCAAGATGACACTGCCCTTGAGCGTACTCGTCTCCGCATGCATGGCTTTTCCTCTCCAAGACAGCGGTGATATCTTACTAATTTTTTGCCAAAAAGTAAAGGGCTCGCTCGGTCTTTGCATAACTTCTCACTCGACCTTCGGCGGCCATGCCGCGACTCACTTAACGAGATTTTTCCGGCCCTAAAGGGACACTTCGTTCCCGAAAAAATCTCTATTCGCACGGGGCTACGCCTCGGAATCTCGTTCGAAATTATGCAAAGGCCTCATTCGCTTTATAAAAAATCTCCGCAAAAATGCGGAGACTAATCATCACGTCGAGGGCAGGACTCACCAAACAGATAACCGAAGGCCATAGCAAAGAGTCCGCCGGCTACCACATCCACAAGGTTGTGCTGTTTCACGGTTAGGGTGCTAATGGTAATCAATGCGCCCCAAAGCATGAACAGTACACCCTTCCGATAACGCCCGGCGGACATCAAGAGAAATGGCCCAAGTAAGCTGAAAAAGGCATGCCCGCTGGGAAATTGATTGGCGGCCACATCGGTAGCCCGCAACCAGAGCACGGCGCCGTCAAAGTAATTCAGACAATGCACTACCGGCGTAGGATAATTATGCGTCGTCGGCAGAAAGAAATAGAAAAGACTCAAGAGCAGACCACCGAGCATGTATGCCCAAAAAAGATTCCGAAGAACTAGTCGATTACGAACCGTCAGAAAAATTAGGGTGACTTGCAGATAGAGAGTCAGGTAAATTACTACCGTCCACGACACGAAAGGGATGGCCTGGTCGAGATGATAGAATGGCGTGACGTCTGGTTCCAAAATTAGAATTTTCGGAATAATTGCGTAAGTCGCGCCAGCCATTATCCAAAAGATAATAAGGGCCTTAAATTTCTCTCGCCAGCAAAAAACAAAAGTATCTCGCACCTCCTTCCACCACTTCAATATCATTTTTCAGCCTCCTCTTTGATTCAAAAAACTAGGAAGAGATTAGCACGTAGACTTGGGTTAGTAAACCCAAATCGGTATTTAGTATAAGGTATCCGGTATTAAGTATGCCCTCGCTCAAATACGGAATACTTCATACTTGATACTAAATACTAAAAATCCGGCATTGCCGGATTTTGTTTTTGTCGGGGCGCCGGGAATCGAACCCGGCCTATACGCACCCCATGCGTACGTACTGCCGATATACTACGCCCCGATATTTACTTACCAACCAATCCTACTAAAAATCCCCTTCGAATGAAAGGGATTTTATTTTGCTGGAACTGTTTCTGGAGCTTTCGGCTTTTGGTACTTCGGAAGAGGCTTATTCTGACTCCTTAAGCATTGAGTACAAACCAAAGCTCTTACTCCGGAAGCGAGACGAGTCCTCTGCAAGTTCGGATATTTGCGAGTCCAATTGGTCGGGTTGTAGTGACCACGCAAAAGAACGCGGGTACCCGCCATCAGAGATCCTTTTTGACATACTGCACACTGTCTCATATTGAATACTATGATAATCGATTTCTTGAAAGCGGTCAACTATAAAAAAATCCCCTTATGCGGGGGATCCAAATTTGAAATTCTTCTGATCCGGCTGGCGGAAGTTGAAGCCGAAGGACGCAGTCGTGACCATTGTGTCTTTGAAGGTGCGGCCAGTGTAGAGCGCGTCTTTCTTTCGAACTAGAGTAAGAAATCCCGTCGGGGCAAAGGGCGTCGTCGGCTGGATTACCAGAAGATAATCTTCATAAGCCTCGCGCCCCGGATTCGGCAAATAAGCTTCGTTGACTACCATTCCGATTGCCTTCTGACCGGCATAATCAAAAATAACTTCCGGCACATTGCCGCTAGTCACCTTGTCGATGTAATCCTGATTCAGAAAAAAATCGATCACTACCGAGACCAGGGGGATCTTCGAGAAAAGCTTAAGGAAAAACTGCCGCAGTTTCGGTTTACCAATCAGCCAACCAATGAACAGAATGCCTAGAGCATACACCGCCAAATTCAGTGGCAGGTTGATGATCTTTGCATCGCTGAACGAAATAACAAAGTTCGACAGCAACGACAAAGCCCAAATGATAAAAGACACCAGAATCGCAATTACACCCGACCAGATAAGACCGGCCTTAAACGTCTTCCAGATTTTCAAGTGAAGCCCTCCTATTCTTTAGAAGCTCCTTTAGCTAAGGCCAAGTTTACTAACAAAGCGCTAAGAATACCAATGAGCGCGCCGGCCAAAATATCCAACGGCCAATGAACGCCCGCCACCACCCGAGCCACTCCTATCAGAAAAGCTCCAAGCAAAAAGAGACTCCCCTTCTTCTTATCGAATAAAAATACCGCAAAAGCCAGGGCAAAAAATACGGATGCATGGCCCGATGGAAAAGACGCCACATTGCCATGATTAAAAACGGGAACTAGGTTCAGTTCTACAAACGGCCTAGCCCGAAAGAATAAAAATTGAATAACCTCCGCGATAATTCCACGGGAAATAATTACCGCCAACGCCAATAAGGAAAATTTATAAAAACGATGCCTCCAGCTTTTTTCCCACCAAAGAAGTCCGACAACCAACAAAATTAACAAGTAGGCCAAGTACTTACCAAAAAAAACTATCAATCCGTCCATAAGGGCTGATTGATTGGCGAATCCGTGCAGGAAATTAAAAATAGCTAAATCGTATCCCATGTAAGTGTTCGCTAATAATGCTAATTATGACAAATAATGCCAATAAATCCTATTCGCATTATTAAATTAAATTCGTATTATTCGCGATTACTCCTAGCGGCGGACGAACGGAAGCAAACCCATATAGCGGGAGCGCTTAATGGATTGAGCTAATTTTCGCTGATGTAATGCGCAAGTACCTGTATAACGAGGGTCGATAATTTTAGCTTGGCCGGAAGTAAACCGACGCACGAAGGCGACGTCTTTGTAATCGATAACCTCGATATTCTGCGAGCAAAATATGCACTGAATCATAAAGTAAATCTATTATAGACTAACTCAATTAAAATGGCAAATCCTCCATCTTAATATCTTCGTCAATCTGAATAGTCGGAATCGGCTCAGCTCCGCCGGCTGGCGGACGGACATCAGCCGAATTAGCTGATTCCATAGGCTTACCGGAACTTCCTACACCTCCTGATCGCGGCCCTAATTCAATTCTGTCGGCTATAATCTCCGTGGTGCTACGGTTCTGACCCTGCTTGTCCTGCCATTTACGGGTCTGCAATCTGCCCTCCACTAAAGCCAATCCCCCTCTAGTTAAAAACTTACCGGCGATTTCCGCCGAACGGCCCCAAACGACAATATTATGATACTCCACCTCTTCTTTCTTTTGACCCGCCTTGTCGGTCCAATAGCGATTAGTAGCCAAGCTGAAGCTGGCAACTTGCTGACCGCCGGGAGTACTGCGAAGAATCGGATCAGCAGTCAACCGACCTAGAATAAAGACTTTATTGAGATTCATATGTGATTAGTATTAAGTATTTTGTATTAAGTATCAAGTATAATTCGCATACTGAATACCGGATACTTTATACCTAATACTACTAAAATAGCCCCAATGGGCTATTTTAGAATTTCCTCAAGTTTCTCCGACAAGGCTTCGTTGCTGAGAGTAGTCGATGCGGGAGCTTTCCTTTCCACCCTTCCAGCCGTGGCCGGCTTTCCCGCCCCGGCGGGTAAACCGGCAACCTCGGCCTGCCCTGGCATAACCCTCGGAGCCGGCATTTTCACCGGAGGGGTGAGAATCAAGAATCTCAAAATCGGCTTTTTCAACTGGAGGGTTCCATGAATCAATTTCACCTCTGCCGGTTCAGCAGTAAAATGGCAAAAGCCAAAATACGCAGTAGCATGCTTTTTAATCGAGTAGGCCAAGGTAATGGAAGCTACCGATTTCTGATGAGTAATCTCAGCGCCATTCTCCTTCAAAACCGAAACTACCTCCTGCTCCGCCTCCGGAGTGTCTAAGAGATAAGAAATTTCGTATTCTTTTCTAGATTCCTCTTTCATTTTTCTAGTTAGTAGATATTAGCGTTAAGCGACCGCCTCGTCAACTGGCTCTTCATCAGCCAGTACAGCGTTGAAGCCTGTGCCGACCGGAATCAATCGGCCGATGATTACGTTCTCTTTCAAGCCACGCAAGCCGTCTACTTTGCCTTCAAGAGCTGCGGCAATCAAAACACGAGCAGTTTCTTGGAAAGAAGCGGCGGACAAGAAGCTTTCGGTAGACAAAGCAACTTTGGTGATACCCATCAACATCTGCACGGCTTTCGCGGGTTCTTTTCCGGCTTTCTTGATAGCGCGGTTTACCTCCAAGAACTTAGATTTCTCCAGCACATCGCCCGGCACAAATTCAGTATCGCCGGATTCTTTTACCTTAACGCGGGAGAACATCTGACGCACGATTACCTCGATATGCTTGTTGTTGATGCTGGCACCTTCAGACAGGTAGATTCTTTGAATTCCATTGATGATGTATTTCTGAGCCGCCTCTGCGCCCTTCAACGAGAAAATTTCTTTCAGGTCTAAGTTGCCCTCACAAAGCTGATCTCCTCTCTTTACTTCATCTCCCGGTTTAACAAAGACATCCACCAAACGGGACACAGTGTACTCTTTGGTTTCTTTTTTGGAATTAACTTTAATAACCTTCGACAAACCTCGGTCTTCGATGGTATCCACGATTCCATCTTCTTCAGCCAAGAAGGCGCGTCCTTTCGGAGGGCGAGCCTCAAAAATTTCTTCAATACGAGGCAAGCCGTGAGTAATGTCAGATCCGGCAACGCCACCGATGTGGAAAGTTCTCATAGTCAGCTGGGTACCAGGCTCACCGATAGATTGAGCGGCAACTACACCAACAGCCTGACCAAGCTTGATTGCGCTATTGTTGCCCAAATCGTAACCGTAGCAAGCCGTGCAAACACCATACAAAGTCTTGCAGGTAATCGGAGAACGCATTTTCACCGCTTCAATCTTAGACAAATTAACCAATTCAGCCTGCTCGCGATTAATCATTTCTCCTGCTTTAACCACGGTCTTGCCGTCTACTTTAATGTCTTCCAAGGAAGTACGGGAGAACAAGCGGCTGCCCAAAGTGCTGCCGAATTCCATTCCGTCAGCGCGATCAACGGTAATACCCTCTTTGGTTTTGCAGTCCTCTTCACGAACTACCAAATCTTGGGACACGTCCACCAAGCGGCGGGTTAAGTAACCGGCAGAAGCGGTTTTTAAAGCGGTATCAGTAGAACCTTTACGGGCACCGTGAGTGGAAATGAAATATTCCAACACACCCAAGCCTTCTTTATAAGAAGAACGGATTGGCAACTCGATTGGTTCGCCTTTCGGGTTTTGCACCAAACCTTTCATACCGGCCATCTGTACCGGCTGGGACCATGTGCCACGAGCGCCGGAATCAATAATCTGGTAAACGGAACTTTGCGAATTAAGAGTTTCCGGAACTAATTTAGCAACCTCTCCTTTAATCTTTTCCCAAACTGAAATTACACGGGCGCGGCGTTCGGAATCGGTCAGTAAACCTTGCTGATACTGCTCCCGAATTTCCGACACTAAAACTTCCGCCTTTTTCATTAATTCGGGTTTCTGTGGAGGAATCACCAAATCAGCCATACCCCAGCTGATACCGGATAAAGTCGCGTATTCGAAACCTAAACGCTTGATACCATCAAGCACTTCGGCAGTCTTTTCAATTCCGTATTTGTGAATTACAGCGGCGATAAGTTTCGAGAGCTCCTTTTTGCTCATCTTTTTATTCACGAAACCAAAGTCCGGAGGCAAAATCTGATTGAAGATTACGCGACCCAAAGAAGTGGTTTCCGCGTGAGGAGAACCAATCTTGATTGGAGCGTTAATCGCCAACATATCATGATGCTCGGCGGTAATAGCTTCCTCATTAGTAGAGAAAATCTTTCCGGCGCCAACTGCGTCTTCTTTAATATTGGTCAGGTAATAGCAACCCAGAACGATATCTTGAGTCGGCACGGTAATCGGATCTCCGGTAGCCGGCTTCAGCAAATTAACGCTAGAAAGCATGATTTCTCGGGCTTCTTTTTGAGCCTGCTCGCCCAATGGCAAGTGAACGGCCATCTGGTCACCGTCGAAGTCAGCGTTAAAAGCGGAGCAAACCAAAGGAGGAATGCGGATAGCCAAATCTTCGGTCAGAACAGGCTGGAAAGCTTGAACACCCAAGCGATGCAAAGTCGGAGCGCGATTCAAAAGCACTTTGCGTCCCGCGATTACTTCTTCCAAGATTGCCCAGATTTCCGAAGGAGCTTGTTCGATTAAGCGGTTAGCATTGCGGATGTTGTAGGCCAATCCCCTTTCAATAACTTTATTGATTACAAACGGCTTGAACAATTCCAAGGCCATTTTTTTCGGAAGACCACACTCATTCAACTTCAAATTCGCGCCGATGACGATAACCGAACGGCCGGAATAATCTACGCGCTTACCCAAAAGGTTTTGGCGGAAACGGCCCTGCTTGCCCTTTAACATGTCCGCCAAAGAGCGGAGCGGGCGACGCTGGCTCGAAAGCTGTTGTGTTCCGAAGCGGGCGGAATTGTCGATTAAAGCGTCCACGGATTCCTGCAACATACGTTTTTCGTTGACCACGATTACATCCGGAGCTTTTAATTCCAAAAGCTTCTTCAAGCGGTTATTGCGGTTAATAACGCGGCGATATAAATCATTCAAATCAGAAGTCGCGTAACGGCCGCCGTCCAAAGCCACCATCGGACGCAAATCCGGAGGCAACACCGGCAAAACGGTCAAAATCATAGAAGCCGGATCAATGCCAGTCTTATAAAGAGAGGTGGCTAATTTCAAGCGGCGCAAAACCAACCGTTCTTTCAACGGATCTTTCACGGTCTCGGCTTCTTTCTTCATTTCGGAAACCAAAGCTTTCAAATCCAAATTGGATAAGATTTTCTGCAAAGCCTCGGCGCCGGTGCCGGCTTGGAAGATATCCGCAAACCGCTTAGACAAATTAACGTATTCAACTTCGGTCAAAATCTTACCTACATACAAAGAAGCGATTTCCTTTTTCGCAGCCGACATACCGGCGCGCAATTCTTCCGTCTTCACGCCTTCTTTGCGGGCAGATTTCTTACGAGTAGAAAATTCTTTTTCCAAATCCTCCATCACCCGCTTTTTCGCGTCTTCTTTTACTGCAGTAATGATGTAAGAAGCGTAATAAATAACCTTCTCCAATTTCATTATCGGAGTGTCCAAAAGCACGCCAATCTTAGATGGGACGTTCTTGAAGAACCAAATGTGAGCTACCGGAGCGGCCAACTTGATGTGACCCATTCTTTCGCGGCGCACAATCGCGCGGGTAACTTCTACTCCGCACTTGTCGCAAACCACATTCTTATAGCGAATACGGCGATATTTACCGCAATAACATTCCCAATCCTTAGTCGGACCGAAAATACGCTCGGAGAAAAGACCGTCTTTTTCCGGACGCTGGGTGCGGTAGTTGATGGTTTCCGGTTTGATGATTTCACCGAAAGACCATTTCAGAATGTCTTCAGCAGAGGCGAGTTTTAATTTAATGGCTTGAAAGTTCATGTTTTTGTAGTTAGTCGTTAGTCACCTTTGTCGTTTTCATGACCTTTGTTGCTTTATTGGAGTCCGGAGCTTTTTCCATCAACTCCACATTCAATCCAAGAGCTTTCAACTCGCTAACCAACACATTGAAGGAAGCCGGGATATTCGGAGCTTTAATTTCTCCGCCGCGGATGATGGACTCATAAACTGCCGAGCGGCCCACCACGTCATCGGATTTAACCGTCAACATTTCCTGCAAAGTGTGCGCTGCGCCATAGCCTTCCAAAGCCCAGACTTCCATTTCACCGAAACGCTGACCTCCGAATTGCGCCTTACCTCCCAACGGCTGCTGGGTAATTAAGGAGTATGGACCGGTCGAACGCATGTGGATCTTGTCTTCCACTAAATGGTTCAGTTTCAACATATACATAACACCAACGGTAACCGGCTGGGCAAAAGTCTTACCGGTACGGCCGTCGTGCAAAATAACTTTTCCAGTTTCCGGCAATCCGGCAGCTTTTAATTCCTCTCTAATCTGCGCTTCGGTAGCGCCGGACAATACTGGAGTAATGGCCCGATAACCAAGTTTTTTCGCGGCCCAACCCAAGTGAACTTCAAGAATCTGACCGAGGTTCATACGAGAAGCCACACCCAACGGGTTCAAAACTACATCCACCGGAGTGCCGTCTTCCAAATAAGGCATGTCTTCCACCGGGCGAACCTGGGAAATAACACCTTTGTTTCCGTGACGGCCGGCCAACTTGTCGCCGGCGCGAACTTTGCGCAACTGGGCAACTTCAACCTGAATTCTTTTGATAATTCCCGGCTCCAACTTGTCACCACGCTCTCGGCTGAAAATTTTCACACCGACTACGCGGCCATATTTTCCGTGCGGAACGGTTAAGGAAGTGTCTTTCACGTCGCGGGCTTTTTCACCGAAGATGGCGCGGAGCAAACGCTCTTCCGAAGTCAGTTCGCTTTCGCCTTTCGGAGAAATTTTACCAACCATAATATCGTTGGAATGAACCTCCGCGCCGATGCGCACAATACCCTCTTCGTCCAAGTTCTTTAATTTTTCTTCAGAAACGTTCGGGATATCGGGAGTAGTTAATTCCGGTCCAAGTTTTGTGTCGCGTACATCGCAATAGAAATCTTCGATGTGGATAGAAGTGAAGAAATCATCACGAGCAACCCGCTCCGACAAAACGATAGCGTCTTCGAAGTTGGCTCCTTCATATGAAAGGAAGGCAACCACCAAGTTCTGACCCAAAGACAAAACTCCGTTATCGGTAGACGGACCATCGGCCAACACTTCTCCTTTTTTAACCTTCTGACCCTTATCAACCAGCGGGCGCTGGGAGATGCAGGTGAATTGGTTGGAACGCTTAAATTTATTTAATGTATAAGTAACTTTGGTGCCGGTTTTTCCCTTGAAGACAATTTTGTTCGCATCCACGGCTTCAATCGTGCCGTCCTGCGGGGCAATTACTAAGTGGCCGGAATCATAAGCGGCTTTATCTTCAATGCCGGTACCTACGAAAGGCGCCGAAGATCGCACGGAAACCACGGCCTGCCGTTGCATGTTCGAACCCATCAGAGCGCGGTTGGCGTCATCGTGTTCCAAAAACGGAATCATAGAAGTAGCCACGCTGACTGCTTGGTTCGGAGCAACGTCCATCAATTGAACTTCCGATTTCAGGCAAGTTCCCGGCTCTCCATTAATACGAGCCTCGATTACCTCGCCGATTAAATTCATTTTGTCGTCAAAAGGCACACCGGCGTGGGCGATTTTATTCCGCTCTTCCTCCAAGGCATTCATCCAAACCACTTCATCGGTGATTTTTCCTTTCTTCACCACCATGTATGGAGTCTCAATGAAACCAAGCTCGTTGATACGGGCATAGTTAGCCAAGTGATTCACCAAACCAATGTTGGCACCTTCAGGAGTTTCAATCGGGCAGATACGGCCATAGTGAGAACGATGCACGTCACGGACTTCGAAGCCGGCGCGCTCACGAGTCAAACCACCCGGACCCATCGCCGACAAGCGGCGCTTGTGCTCCAATTCGGCCAGCGGATTGACCTGGTCCATAAATTGAGACAACTGGGAGGACGAGAAGAATTCTTTGATGGCAGACATCAGCGGACGGGCGTTGACCAGCTGCACCGGAGTCAAAGCCTTGGCTTCAAAGGTAGACATTCTGTCTTGAACGATGCGACGCATGCGAGCCAAGCCCAAGCGGAATTTATTTTGCAAAAGCTCACCGACCGCGCGGACGCGGCGATTTCCCAAGTGATCGATATCATCAGGCTCGGCGGTTTGTTCGTTGTTCAAGCGGATTACCTCTTTAATCATCAATACCAAGTCATCCAGCTCCAAAAGGCGGGATTCAGACTTACGGCGCAAGCGCTGATTCAACTGGAAACGGCCCACAGCGGATAAGTCATAGCGATCCAAGCGCTGGAACATCGCATCAATCAAGCTGGAAGCGTTTTCCACGGTCGCCAAATCCCCCGGCCGGATGCGCTTATAGATTTCCAAATAGGATTCGTCTTTATTTTTTGCCGGATCTTTCTTTAAAGTTGCCTCCAAGAATTTAACCGGACCTGTATCTACGTCGGCAAAAGTAGACAAAATGTCTTCGCTCTCGGACAAACCAAAAATGCGGAGCAGTTCGGTAACGGCCGCTTTACGGCGACGGTCAATTTTCACGGTCATCACGCCATCGGCATCAGTTTCGATTTCCAACCAAGCGCCACGATTCGGAATTACTTTTGCGCCAAAGAATTTCTTTCCACGATAAAGGTTGGCGGTAAAATAAACACCCGAGGAACGAATAAGCTGAGGAACCACGACACGCTCAACGCCATTGATAATAAAAGTACCCCGCTCGGTCATTACGGGGAAATCACCAAAATAAACCTCTTGTTCTTTGGTTTCTTTGTCCTGATTATTGATTAACTTAAGTTTTACGCGGAGAGGTGCTTCGTAAGTGAGATCTTTATATTTCGCGTAGGTCTCATCATATTTCGGCTCGTCAAAATAATATTCTTGAAATTTTAATTCGATATTCTTGTCCGCGTAGTCCTTCATTGGGAAGGTTTCGGTGAACAATTCTTTCAGACCCGTCTTAACGAGCCAGTTGTAGGACTGGGTTTGGACCTCGACCAAATTTGGCTGCTCGACGAAGGAACCGGGATGCGAAGAGAAAACTTTCGTGGGAAGTTTATTCGACATTAGGTGGTTATTATTTTTTAGGGTGACGTTTATATTAATGGCGACCCTGTCTAACCATTTTGGTTATTAAATTTTATTAAAATTGCGTCTTTCTTCCGCATGACTCTTCTACGGGGCTTGCCCCGCACCTTATTGCGTCATAGGCAGGCAAACTTCACGTCATAGAAAAGGTGCGGGGTCAAATTCAGAAAAACGCCAAAACCCAAACCACGCTTTTTACCGATTTGAGCGTAGCTTATGGATTTCTTTAATTAGTTAATAGTGTATACCCGTTGACAAAAATTGTCAAGGGTGCGTTGGGGTGTGCCCGGTGCTACAACAAATATGACCTAAGCACAAACCTCTATTTTCCACACAAACTTGCCGAAAGCTACTCTAATCTAGCCTGTTGGTTGTAGCACCGGGTGTGGATAACTCCCCTTGACCGCACTTGGCACTTTCGGGCGATCACTTCTCGGAAACGGCATAATTTGCTTCCAGCGAGCAAATTTACCTCTCCCTCGGCGATTTGTCCCTAATGAGCCAATCCAAATCGCCTGCGGCATGTTCCTCCAAGTAATCCGCCCTACGGCCAAGAGCAGTCTGCGTTGGTGCTGGTTGGGGAAATAAAAAATCCTATTCGCGCAGGGCTACGCCTCGGAATCGAGTCCGGAGTTTGGAACAGGGGCTCGCTAAGTTAGAAATCCGCCCACGCCACTTCGTTCACGAGATTCAGCCAAGCCTCAATTTAAAATCCTGAAGGATAAGGCAAAGACCTTATATAGTCTTCCATAAATTGCCAATCAGGATTATCGCTCTTACCAATGGGAAGTTTAATTTTTTCGAAAGGCAATCTCATAAGCCTTACTTGTCTGCCATAGGCATACTTATACTTCAATTTACTTAGTATAGTTACCAAAAATAAAGAGCTGAATTTACTAAGCTCAAAGTCAATCGGAATAAGCGTGTGCACATTGTCGTCGCTGAAATATTTATAGTCATGATAAAAAACATTAAAAAACATATCGACGGTTATTTTATTTTGAAATATCTTCTTCTTGCCTTGGAACTCCTCCAAAGAAATGTATTCGGAAACACCGTTGTTATTTTCTCCAGCTGTTATTAGTGGGATCTCGCCATCTATACGATCGGGCTTTGTCAATCTCTCCCCTTTCTCAAAGCGAAATAGATCACCCAAGCCAAACACTCTCCAACTGCGAGTATCTATTAATTGCTCCTTCTTAGTAGAATCTTTATTTTTTAACAAGAACTCAGCCATTTCGCTTTTCCCGTTTTTAAATAAAAACGCAGCTACATTCACTGTATTTTGAATAAATTCTAATCCACTAATTCTTGAGAAATCAGTCTCGAGATACGCCTCAGCGCACCACTCATCATCTTTGGTGATCTTTTTAAGAACACAAAAACCAGGAATTTCTTTTTTCCCGTAAAAAGCCGCCAACCATGCTTCTCTTATATCTCGCCATTTGTCGGTAGCGACCCTGCCATCCCTTTTATCTTTTCTAAAACCATCATTTTTCCAATATCCGAACCAGCTCTCGTGATGCTCGTCGCTATCATGTGGGGTATGAGCCGTAAAAACCATAATACAAGTAACGGTTCCGATGGGGTAAAATAGGTCATCCGGCATACTCATCACCGCTTCTAATCTATGCTCGCTGAGAAGTTTTTCACGAAGTGGATGCTTGGTATCGATCGCTAGAGACATTGGCACAATTACTATCCCCGTCGCGTTCTTACTCAACCCATCAAGCATGCGAATGACGAAATCCCACTCATGCAAATTGTCACCTTTTTGTGAATATGGTGGGTTCATAAAACCCGCGTTCGCTTTATTTTTAATTTTATTGAAAAGAACGTCATCGAAACATGAACCTTGATAAAGATTAGTCTTCCCATCACCTCGCAAGATCATGTTCGAAACAGCTAGAGCAAACATTTGGGGTTCTTGCTCGATGCCAATAAGGGAGTTGGATAGTATTCTTCTTTTCTCTTCCGCCGAAACTTTTCCAGTCATTTTTTTCATCGCCGATATCAGAAAACCGCCAGTTCCGGCGCATATATCAAGAACGACTGAATTCTTGTCTAGTTTTGCCAACTCTGAGAATAAGTCGGTGATATGTTTTGGGGTTAGAACAATACCAAGACCCTTACCATCACCTCCGGTATAACGAATAAATTCACCATAAAAATTGCCTATGATGTCAAAATCATAGTGATCTTTGGTGAAGGGCTGAACGTGCATTTGTAAATCTCTGATTATGTGTAGTAAAGGGGATTCGTTTTTCTTGGCGTCAATCTTTTGTAACTCAGGATGGTGTGCTATAAAACTAAACGCGTTTACAACTGCTTTCTTCTTAGCTTCATGCGTGTCTCCAAGCTCCGCTTTATCTATAATCTTTTTTAAAGAATTAAATGTCTCGTTGGCCAATTCTTCTCCTTCGTATTTCTTGTATGCAACCTCAAAACCCTTATCCATGAGAGCTAATAAAACACCGCTAACTAGCAATGGCTTTTGGGCTTCAGTAATCTTCGCATAATCGCGCATGTAATCATGCAACTCCCGGGAAAAACGCATTAGATCAGAATGCCGGGACTTTGCTAACGCAGGATCAAATTTCGCACGCTCAATATACCTATTCCAAGGCAGTATTTTCTCGATTTTTCTATTATTTTCATCTAATAAATCTGTATAGGTAGAAGAGTTTTTAGGATATAAATATGTACTTACTTTGTAATCACTTTCATCTTCGCCGCTAATACCAATGGCAATAACATTAAATTCCCGGGCCAGGTGACTACCATACAAAAGAGCGCCATCAACTGCATAATCCTTGTACTGATCCCTGCTTTTTGATTCGTGATATTTTAAATCCGCTTTGCATTCGATGATTAGTAAAAAATCATTGTCGTCTTTTTTCCTAACAATAAACTCCGGCTTTCCCGATCCTAAACCAGACTTACTGGCATTTTTTAGTAATTTTTGGATTGTGGGATTGTCGCTTTTTTGTTCTTCAACAACAAATTCTGCATTATCAAAAATACCCGCCTTTGTCAGAAGTTTACGAGATAGGTTTTCGGTTTTTTTCTCGTTCTTAGTCATGGAAAACCCCCAAAGCAGTAAAAGCAAAATTATCTCCTATTGTTTGATTATATCATCTTCGCTTATATCGAAAACGGAAAAGAGTAAATAATACATATAGCAAAGCTATGCCGAGAAAGCTCCTCAGGGCGTGGATCCAATCCTCGCCCTAGCCGCCTTCTTCCATTTTACTCTCTAGGTTAGTAAATTCCTTTCCTACTTTATCGCCTTAATGAAACTGATTAGTGCCTCGGTTGCTTCCGCGAGATCTATTGAAACTGGAACATCAATACCATGTGCAATATCGTGCCTTAGTCTAGTAATGGGCGTGATTGGATCCTTTTTATTATCGGCTTTGCAGATTCGGCCTACTTTCTTTGATTTAAAATAAGCATTGAACATATACTCGTCAAAATCAGTGTAAGTATCACCTGTGTACCTACCACTTTTTTCTTCACGGCGCTTTAAATATTCATATAATTCTAAATAGTAACTCTCGCTCGCTACTCCAAAAATGAGGTAATTAATCTCACCATCTGACTTATAAGGAAGCACCCCTACGCCATCCATTCTTTTCACGGCGGTCGCATCCTTCTTGGTATCATCGCGATATATTTGGTAAATTGCCTGCCCCTTACCCAGCTCTATAAAATATGGATCATGGGTCGTAATAAGAACTTTCGCGCCCGGCCTTTGAGAAAGCTTAAAGAGGGCACCATATAAGCTCTTTTTCCATTTTGGATGTAGGTATGCTTCTGGCTCTTCGAAAACTATTAAAATTTTCTCTTCTTCTCTAATCTCTCTTTCGGCGTAGTACCGAATAAGCGCTGCAACTATGAGACGCTGCGCGCCCATTCCAATTTTTTCAAAATCCACCTCACCAACTTTTGTTTTATATAAATCTTTTACGAAGGCTTTTATCAGCTTAATAATCAAATCTTCCTTAAAACTATCCTCGGATATCTTCAGATCAAACTCCTTCTTCTCCAAACCAAAATCATTCAAAATCCTATTTACTCCGCCAACAAATTCTTTTTTCGCTTTAGACGTTTCAAATTTATTCGCTAAATCCTTAAGCATACTTTTATCGAAAATCGGGCCGAGGATAAGCTTTAGGAGCTTAAAAAAATCAGTCGTTGTTGCGGAGGTCTTTGTTTCTTCGTTCTGTGGCTGAGTATTCTCTGCGGGAATAAAAATAGGCTCATATTCTCCCATTGCTTCATGATCCATAATTGCCTTAACTAAGCTTGTTTTTCCGCTATTATTCTCGCCAGCCAAAATTGTGTAATTTCCCAACTCTAATATTATTTCCTCGGTGATACTCGTCCCATCTTGCTTAGGTATAGTAAGTTTCATTTTATTGAGCTTCATGTGCCCCGCTGCCATCTTCTAATTCCAAAGTTTTTATCTGTGGTAAAGAAACTAAACCGCTTAAATCCCCATACATGCCTACTGTGTTCGTAATTACTTTTTGAATTTGCTTTTCTCTCTCAGACCAAATCTTTTCATATGCCAGTCGTTCTTTTCTTAAACCTTCACCCATATTAGTGAAAGCCTCAACGATTGCCTCTACCCTCTGCCTAAACTCCACGCCAGTTAAATAACTGTAAAGTACTTCCATCTTTTCATTCTTGCCAACCGACATTGCCCTCTCCCTCGTGACTGCTTCTAAATTCATTCGTATGGCCGTAGCTAAAGCTATAGAAAGCTTCGTGTCGCAAATCCAAACTCCGTCTCGAAAAATAAATCCCTTCACCCCCTCCGGCAAAACCGCAGAAACAATCACTGCTACATCAGCCTTAATCGCTCTTTGATCATCTTTTAACTTCTGAATCCATCCCTCGCTCCAAGCCTTGGTTTTTTTAGATTCCCAAACAATTTTTCCGCATAATCGACCGCCACGATCCAAAACTTTCTGAATAACATCGGCGCCGGTAACTCCTTTGGGGACTGGCAAAATTTCATCAATCGGAAATTCAGATCTCAGTATTTCTTCAAGTTCCAATTCCAGAACCTCGCCCTGAGTTTGCTGCGATCCTTGTTCTAGCTTGCGCATCAAATCAGCGTTCGCTTTCGTAACGTCCGAGATTTTTTTATTCAGTTCGGCAATTTTATACCAACTTTCCTCTACGGCCTTTTTATTAGCTTCTTCTGATATCTTTTTTCGTTCCTCATCTAATTGCCTCTGCTTCTCTAGTTCAAAGTTCTTTTTGTCCTCTTCAAGTTTATTCTTCTCTTTGCGTAGCCGTAACTCATTTCCATTCGCTTCCTCTAACTTTTTATCCTTTTCTTTGAGCTGTTCATCTAAAAATTTTAATTCAGACAACTTTTGCTTTTCTGCCTCAGCTTGAGCCTGCTTCCGCAAAGCAGGTTTCTCAGCGGCAATCTTTTCGTTTACTTTCCTGTTAACCTCCGCTTGCGAGTTTTGTTGAGCCTCTAATAATTTGACCTGCCCGGCTTCTAATTCTTTTCTCTGTGTAGTAATTTCGGCTTCTTTTAGCCTGCTTTCTTCGCCAAATTCTTTTTTTAATTTTTCTTTTATTTGATGAGTCAAAACCTCATCCATCGAAAATAACGCACGGCATTTCGGACACTCAATTTTTTGCCCTGGGGTTTCCATTTTGATTTTAATTGTTACTGATTCTACCAGAAAATCTGGTATACAGGAACTCGCTGCGCCCCAGGAAGGAATCAAGTCTTCGGGAAATAAAAAGCCCCGCTTATTAGGCGGGGCCACTTTCTTACTTAACCACCTAGGACGGGATAGTGCTGCTGATGGACGTGGTACTTGAATCCATGGAACTCGCTGATGTAAATCTTGTTCACCATATCGCCGCATCGTTTTTCGGGTTGGCCAACTTCGATGCACAGATCACTGAACGGAATCTCGGGGAATGCTTCCCGCGCAAGCGCGATTAACTGACTCATCTTCGGAAGCATTGCCAGCGATCGCGGACCCGCAACTGCGACGAAGGTGATTTCCACAACTCGCGCCGAATCCTTGAACTCGGTCATCACTGCCGTCGTCTTTGTGTCTTCCGCTTTCCCATTGGCCGACATGAGATGCGACAAATCCTTCGTCGCATTCACTTCCCGAGCTTTTTTCCACGCCGCCTTCAACTCCGGACTTGCGCCTTTCATGGCCAACCTCCTTAATTGGGCTTAGCAGATAATAGCACGAATTAACCTGAAAAGCAACTATCTTTGGCCAGAGTCCACTATTGCCCTGCTGTGGACAAATTCGTTGACTATTGCGGAAATTCTGCTATATTTTAGGTATTAGGGCTTCGGCCTCCGAGGACCCCGCAGAAATGCGGGGTCCGATTTTTTATAATGACTCTTTCCATATCGCTTTGAGAACTTTGAATTCTTCCTCGCCCAGAACCACCGCTGACCTTCTGTGGAAAAAGCACTTGACTATGCAGGCCTGCGGGTATATAGTCTTAATTGTAAAGGGTGTCCCAGGTGTGGGCGCCCCCTTTGCTTTTTATGGGACTTTTATAAGATTTTTGCTTGATACCAACCTTATTAAACCCTCATTCTTCTTTGTAAAATCGTCCTTAATTGCCCCGCCTATAATGTCTGACATTTGCATTGCATTTACATATCGAGAATCAACGTGCGTTATATGATTGATTCTTTCTCTATCTTTATCTTTGATGTACTTTTTCACTTTTTTCATTAGATAGTTGTCAAAGGAGTCGAATTTCCCATCTAGCAATCTCCGATCTGTTCGATCAATGACCACTTCCACCTCATCTAAATTATCACCTTGAATGGCATAGGCAACCGCCTTTACTAAATTATATTCGTCAAAAATATTGTGCAGCTTTTTATCTCCATCCACCTCAAAAACTCCTTTATATGTTCGCTTGTCTATCAAACGGTAGTAGGTTTTAATACTTAACTCATCCAATATAGCCAATAGCGACCCATAGAGTGGCAAAGAAACATCATTACTTTTTATTTCTTTTTTATAACCAAATTTATTTTTAATTTCCATTATCCTCTGCTCCATTTTAAATAAAGTTTTCTCATCAAAACACATGGCAGAAATTATATAAAAAGGGGAGGCGCCGGTTGCCGTCTTATTCCCCGATGAGTCAACTAAAAAAGGCTTGCCCGGATCACCAGATTCATCCACAAAAATAAAGTTATTTACCTTAGCCATACGGCTATTTTACAGCATAGGAAAGCCCCACACAATGCCTAAATCTACTCAACTACTAACCAAATCTACCCATAAATATAGTAATCTACCCATTAATAGCCCTTAGCTACCATCTCCCTAGAAGCTATCTTAAATACTTAAATTTATTTTGCACGTGTTCGTCGAAGTCTTTGGAAAAAATAGTTTTGTAGGTTTTGGGATCGGAGAGGTAGTAGAGATATTCCGAGGCCTGCGGATTAGCAGCGGCGCGGATAGCGTCCAAGCCGGGGTTGGCGATCGGTTTTTTCGGCAAGCCGGGGTGGTCATAGGTTTCCGGAGCGGCGTCTACTTGAAGGGCCATTCCGATTTTCAGCCGCTTGTAGAGCAGGCCGGCCACCAACTTCCGGTCGTCATGGAACGGAACTTCTTTTTCCAAAATTGAGGCGATAATCAAAGTTTCATAAAAATCCCGCTTGGAATCTTTCAAGGCAGGAACAGCCTGATTATAAAAATTGGTGAAAAATCTCTTCACTACCGAATCCACTGGTGAATTTGGGAAGAAGCGATAAGTATCGGGAAACAAAAATCCTTCAAGAGATTTTCCGGGATATCGGGAAAGCGTCTTTGCTTTTACAATGCCCGCCTTCACCAGCTTTGCCTCAATTTCCGCCAACGTCTCCCCTTCTCGCACTAAAATTGAAATATCCTCCTTCGGGCCGGCATGCAAAGAATCCACAATCCGGAACACATTCATTGCCTTACTCAATTCATAAGTGCCGGCCTTCAACTTACCCGCCGAACCAGAGGCTACGCTATACACAACGAAAGCCGCCGGAGATTTTATCAGGTCGTCTTTTTCCAGAGCCGCGGCAATCTCCCGCATACCATCTCCCTTCTCTACTACGAACTTTTGCGGGGCGGCGGCGGAATTTACCGGAGCCACAAAATAAGCCGCGGGGGGCGCAGTGAAAATAACTATGGCAACTAAAATTATTGGCAACCACCTAGTCATAAGAATTTCTTAAAAAAGACGCCCGCAAGACTATGCTCTGAATAATACCAAGAAGCATGGCATTGATTAAAATACTTGAGCCTCCATAGCTGAAAAATGGGAAGGTAACACCGATGACCGGAGCCAAGCCAAGAGTGGAGCCGATATTGATAGCGAACTGCGCCAAGAACATTATCACCGCGCCCAAACAAATCAGCTTGGAAAAATTATTATTGGCGTCTAGGCCGATTTTCACAATCCGCAGAAGCATTAAAACGAAAGCCCCCAGCACCAGCACGCCCCCCAATCCACCCCACTCTTCCACGAAAGCGGCAAAGATAAAATCCGTCTCCGCCGCAGGCAAAAACCCAAGCTGAACCTGCGTCCCCTGCCCGTAGCCTTTGCCGAAAAATCCGGCCGAGCCGATGGCAATCTTAGATTGAATCACGCCGTAGTTTATCCTCAACGGAGAATAACTGGGATTCAAGAAAGCGATAATGCGCTCTTTCTGATAGGTTCTTAAAAATGAAGTCCAACCGAATACTCCCAACACCGACAGCAACACTAGTCCAATAATAAGATGCTTCCACTGAATGCCGCTGACCAACAAAAACCCGGCCCAGATGGAGAAAATAATAATTGTGGAACCCAAATCAGGTTGCTTCAATACGAAAGCGGCCGGAATCGCAAAATATATAAAGGATTTAGCCAACACTCCGACCCGCGCGATACCAACGTGGCTTCTGGCGAAAAAGTACGAGAAAAGAATAATCAACGCTAGCTTGGCGAATTCCGAGGTTTGGAATTGCACCGGCCCGAAAACTAGCCAGCTTCTCGCCTCGCGGATAGTCGGGGCGAAAAAGAAGGTAGCGGCCAGAAGCAGAACGGCAGAAAGATACACGCCAAAAACTATCCAGCGATAATTGAAAAAAGGCTGCCAATCTACAAAGGCAATCGCCTGCATTAGGCCGAAGGCAATCAGAAACCAAATCAACTGCGGCAAAAATAAAGCCCGATCAATACTCGATAAAATAGTGAGGCTGCAGCCGGCTAAAAATAACAGCGCGCAATTCAAAAACCAGTCTTGCTTAGAAAAAAATGTAAACATCATATTGAGTATTCGCTAATAATGCGAATTTTAGCAAATAATGCAAATGGATCGAGGATCTATTCGCAATATTACCTCTTTAATTAGCATTATTCGCGATTACTACTACCTTTGAACCTCCGTGGTAATCAAGGTTTCAATCTCGGGCAATTTAAAGGCGGCGTCCATTGGGACTATAATCTTGAAAGCGCGCTCTTCGAATGGCTGAAGGGTCTGGAGCACGGTTTTTGAAGCTCCCACCAAGCGATTCTCTCCGTCGAAAATTTGCTGGAACACCAATACTCCCACTGATGCCTTCGGGAAGCTGGAGGCCTCACGATTCACCAGAATTCCGGAAACGGTGGCAGTGGAGCCGCTCACGACAGTCTTAATCTGGCGGGTTTGGAATTGCGGCTCGGAGAAATCCGTGAGCGACTTCCAATTTACCGCCGAGATGACAATCTCCGGCTGGCCGACTATCGAGCGATAATTAAATTTCAAATTAGGTTCAATGATTATCTTTTGAGCTTCGGCCGGATAGATAAAAGAATCTTTTGTGATGGAGAAAAGCCTTGTTCCGCCGGCGCCATTAAAATTGATTGTGTAGATAAAAGACTGCGCTCCGTACTCCAAATTAGGATTAGAAAGAGTAAGAATCGCGGTGGTATTGTCCCCCACTCCAAAATATTCCAATTTCGGAGAAATCGGCTGAAGCCGCTTAATGGCGCAGGAGATACAAGGTCCGCCGCAATCCGTCTGTTCTTCCTGCTGGTTCATCCGATTATCAAAACAGGAGGGCGCGGTCTCTCGGACTACTACCGAACCGCCGTAAACTACACCGGCGAGTATCGCTAAGTAAAAAAATCCGTAAATTAGCTGCTTTATCGTTCTGGACATCTTATAACTCTTATTATAAGATAACCCGGTTCATTGAGAAAGGACGCATATGCGAGTTTTGAAGTGGACGGTGATCGCGATCGTCATCGTAGGTCTGTCTTGGGTGGTAATTTTTGGAGCTTATAATTCCGGGGTGAAACGCCGAGTTGGCGAACTAAAAAAGATCGAGGCACAGCTAGTATCGGCGGATGAAAAAGTAGAACATCTGGTCAATGAATACAATCAACGCATCGACAGCTATCAGGAAGATTCGGATGCATTGAGCGCAATTAAGGTAAACATCCTGCAAACAATCCAGAACATTGATACGGCACACGCCATCAGAAAAAGAATAAATCCCTATAATCCCGACTCCTCTACCTACCTAGACAATCTCAGTATTTACCGCTATTTGGCGACCCAAGCGGAAAAACTCAATGAGTCAACTGAACAAAAACTTAAAGAATACGACGAAAATCTGAAAAACGCAGAATCCCCGAAATGAATCGGGGATTTTTTATTTTCATCAAGGCTTTTGTATGCCGGCGTACCCTACTTTCCCGACCACCGAAGCAGCAAGTATCATCAGGCTCAAGCGCTTTCACTTCTCTGTTCGGAATGGGAAGAGGTGGGACACGCTCGAGTGAAACACCAGCAAGCAAAAAACTTGATGTGAACACTTATTTTTTTGAAATTGTTTTTTGGTGATGCGCCTGTAATGTGACCAATTATTATCAACAGTTCTAGTGCACAAATTTGAGGGTGCAACGGTTTATTAGTACTCCTCAGCTGAAACCCTTGCGGGCCTTACACTTAGAGCCTATCAACGTAGTAGTCTTCTACGGACCGCGTTCTTACGAACAACACTTAATCTTGGGTGAGGCTTCGTGCTTAGATGCTTTCAGCGCTTATCCTTTCCATACATAGCTACCCAGCGCTTCAGTTGGTACCAAAGCTGGTAGACCAGAGGTATGTTCATCCCGGTCCTCTCGTACTAGGGACGACTACCCTCAAGTGTTTACGCCTGCAACAGATAGAGACCAACCTGTCTCACGACGGTTTGAACCCAGCTCACGTGCCCTTTTAAATGGCGAACAGCCATACGCTTGGAAACTTCTCCGCCTCCGCGCTAGGGCGAGCCGACATCGAGGTGCCGAGCGAGATCGTCGATAGGAACTCTCGGATCTCACTAGCCTGTTATCCCCGGAGTAACTTTTAGCCGTTGTCTCCCACCTTTCTCTAAAGAGTGGTCGGGTCACTAACTTCTGCTTTCGCACCGGCGCGACTTGTAAGTCTTGCCGTTAAGCTGGCTTGTGCGTTTACACGTCCGGCCCGATTTCCATCCGGGCTAAGCCAACCTTAATAAACTCCTCCGTTACTTTTTAGGAGGATAACGCCCCATTAAAACTGCCCATCAGACACTGTCCCGCGACGTTTTTGCCGTCGAGGTTAGATTTTAAGATTTTAAAGATGGCTGTTTCATTGGCGGGTCCATGGCACCCAAAAGCGCCACTTCAACCCCTCACCACTACGCTACGCATCAAAATCTTAAAGCCAATATCAAACTACAGTAAAGCTTCCGGGGTCTTTTCGTCTTGCTGCAGGTATCCCGCGTCTTCACGGGAATCGCATTTTCACCGAGCTCTTCGTTGAGACAGTTGTCCAGTCGTTACGCCATTCGTGCGCTTCGGAACTTACCCGAAAAGGAATTGCGCTACCTTAGAACGATTATAGTTATCGCTGACATTGACGAGGGCTTCGGGCAGTGAGTATACAGAGTAAACTACATACCCCCACCGTTAACCTTCTCGCATCGGTCAGGCGTCACCCCCTATACATCCTCTTGCGAGTTAGCAGGGAGCTGTGTTTTTGGTAAACAGTCGCCAGACATACTTTAGCTGCGGCCCCTCTTGCGAAGGGCAGGCCTTATTGCGAACTTACGGCCGCTTTTTTGCCGAGTTCCTTAACGAAGAATCACTCGTTCCCCTGAGTCTTCTCGACTCACCCACCTGTGTCGGTTTACGGTACGAGGCCTAATGCACGAACCTTAGAAGTTTTTCTTGGAAGTCTCTTCAGTTGAATTAGTCAGGTAAAAACCTAACCTTAAGCCAATGCGCGAAACTCGCCATTAAAGGCAGATACCCGGATTTCCCTGGATATCGAGTCTTAACACCGTCGACGCCAAACCACTTAGGCGCTCAACCTTATATTCTCCGTCACTCCATCGAATGCACCAGGCGGGCCGGAATATTAACCGGCTTCCCATCAGCTGCGGCTCTCGCCATTGCCTTAGGATCGCCTAACCCGTGGATGATTGCCATTGCCACGGAAACCTTGGATTTTCGGGGATCAAATTTCTCATTTGATTTGTGGTTACTCATACCAACATTCTCTCTTCGCAACACTCCAGAGGTCCTCACGGATCCTCCTTCACAGCAGTTGCGAATGCTCTCCTACCACTTGTCCGGACTAATCCGAACAAATTCGCGGCTTCGGTACCTCGCTTAGCCCCGGTACATTTTCGGCGCCACCAACCGTCGAATAGTGAGTTGTTACACACTCTTTAAAGGATGGCTACCTCTAAGCCAACCTCCTATCTGTCTGTGGTTGATGACTACCTTTAACACTTAGCGAAGATTTAGGGACCTTAGACGGCGATCTGGGCTTTTTCCCTCGCGACCATGGAGCTTTGCCCCCACAGTCTGACTAGGCAACTTTTCAGTATAGTATTCGGAGTTTGACTCGAGACTCGATCTTTCGACCTGTAGGCCCGAACCAGTAGCTCTACCCCTATACCGTTTTAGCTGCCCGCTATACCAAAATATATTTCGGAGAGAACCAGCAATTACCAAGCTCGATTAGCTTTTCACTTCTTACCCCAAGTCATCCGAGGGTTTTGCACAACCCACCAGTTCGGTCCTCCCCCCGATTTTACTCGGGGTTCAACCTGCTCAGGGCAAGCTCGCCTTGGCTTCGGGTCTTACGAATAACGCTGGTTTTATAAAATAAAACGGTTTGCGCGCTATTAACACTCGCTTTCGCTACGCCTGCGTCCCTTAGGACTTAGACTTGCGATATCCGTAAACTCGTTGGTTCATTCTTCAATAGGCACCCTGTTAGCCACTTCACCTTGCGGTGAACTTCGGCCTTCAAGTCCTTGTAAGCATATGGTTTCAGGTACTATTTCAACGGCCTTCCGGCCTACTTTTCACCTTTCCCTCACGGTACTAGTTCACTATCGATCACAAAATATATTTAGCCTTGCCGGATAGTACCGGCGGATTCACTCAAGGTTTGTTGGCCTCGAGTTACTCAAGATTTTCCGACAATACCATCAATCTTGCGATCGATAGCATTGTCGGAATTCCCGACTTTTACATCGGGTAAAAACAAGAGTTTATTTGCTTTCGCCTACCGGCCTATCACCGTCTTTGGGACTTCTTTCCAGAAGTTTCGACTAGCAAATAAATTTTTAACTCCTCCTCGGATTACTCCGAGACCCCTTAGAAACACGAAACAAGGCACTATATCTGTCCCGCAATGCGGGACAGAAACCCTGTTTCATATCTCTAAAATGTCTTTATCTTACTACCCTCAAATAAATTTGAGTTTGGGCTGTTACCGTTTCGCTCGCCGCTACTAAGGTAATAAATATTTTTCTATTTTCCACCACTTACTGGGAAGTTTCGCTTCAGTGGGTCTGCTCCGCGTCAATAAATGACGAGGTCAATGCGGTCTACGCAAAGGGGTTTCCCCATTCGGAAATCTCCGGATCAAAGGTTGCTACACACCTCCCCGAAGCTTATCGCAGCTACGCTACGTCCTTCATCGCTATTTTGTGTCAAGGCATCCACCATACGCTCTTAAAGCACCCTCAAAGTTGGGCGCTAGAGACACGACATGCTTAATGTCGCTTGCGATGTTTTCACATCGCGATGTTGATAACAATTGATGACACGCCACAAGCGCATCACCAAAAAACAATTTCAATTCCATTCATAAATAAACATTTTATGTTTGGAGTGGATTTTCAAATAACCATCGCGCAAGCGAGGTCTGCCTTTCATTCGTAGGAGTAAGTGTATACCTAGTCAAAAAGCAGGTCAATAGCTAAAAAACCAGCCCTTTTGGGGCTGGTATTAATTAGGGAGACTTAGGCTTTTCCTTCATCAGCTTCAGCTTCAAAGTGAGTTCAGAAGCGACGCCCTTTTCGACGCGCGTCACCTTCACCTCAAACTCTTTGTCAGGTCCGATATCCAGCATCATAATGCGGACGTCGCGGCCGTTCTTCACGGCGGCACCGTTGAAGTGGGTAACCAAGTCGCCACGCTTCAGGCCGGCAATTTCCGCGGGAGATTTGACGTCAACTCCGATTACAATCGACCGGAGTTCACTGTTGTCGGGAACGGGATAGGTCATGTCAGCCAGCATCTCCAGAGATTTCCGGTGATCAATGCCGGTCAACGTGTTCATCGTAACCATATCGCTGAAACCAGAATCACCAGGAACGCCGGTGCGAGCAAAGTTATCCAGCATCACATCCGCTCCCAAGTAAGCCATCTTCACGATTCCGTCAGACATCAACTTCTTCGGATTCGCCAGCTTGATCGAAACCGCAAGGTGCAAGCCATCAAAACCGCGATAAGTGCCGGCATTGATGCCGATCGTTTCTCCGCGCGAGTTAATCAGCGGACCGCCGGAATTGCCGGGGTTGATCGGAGTGTCGGTCTGAATAAAGTCCTGGATGTACCAAAGATCGTCTGCGCCGGTAATCTGTCGATGAGTAGCGCTAACAATTCCGTTGGTGAAAGTTCTGGGAAGATCCATCGGATTTCCATAAGCGTAAACCCTCTCGCCCATCTTCGCCTTGTCGGAATCACCCAATTTAGCAGCCTGATAAGCAGTCGGCTCAATGTCGGCCACAGTAAGAACTGCGGCATCAACATATTTGTTGGCGCCCAGCAGAGTCGCCTTGTACTTCCGATTGTTCAGCGTAATCCAATATTCGTACTGACGCACCGGAGAAACCTGATAAGTTCCGAACATCCCCTGCACTTCCGTAGAGTCATCATAGACGACGTGACAGCAGGTAAGAACGTGCGCATCTTTATCGATAAAGAATCCGCTTCCACCCCAGACTTCAGTTCGTCCATCTTCGCGCGTCACCACCGTCTGAATGTCCACAAGGGTATTTCTGTAAAGCTCGGCGATAGCCATCGCGTCGAGTTCCGGAAGAACCGAAGGTTCAACTTTCGTAGCGGCTTCAGAATTCGGAGTAGCCTCTTCGCCACAACCGATGCTGGTGAAACACAAAGAGAAAATGAGCAGAAAAACAGGAGCACGGGCGATTTTCATGACTCTGACCCTTTCAAAGTAACTACCTATTATATTACGCCGGCTTTTTGGATTGTAAACCCCCTCTAAATTGTCTTGATGCGATAATTGAAAGCTTCGGCGAGATGCTCGGCGGAAACCTTTTGCGAGCCTTCCAAGTCAGCAATCGTGCGGGCTACTTTCAAGACGCGATAATAACCGCGGGTAGAAAGCATGGACTTATCAAAGACTTCTTTAATAAAATTATCGGCACCCTGATTGAGGTCCACTAATTTATCTACGAGCTTCGAACTCATCTCGGAATTAGTAAAAAGTTTATGCTCTCCAAGTCTTTCTTTTTGGACATCACGCGCTTCGGAAATCATCTTCTTTACCGCCTTAGACTCTCCAGTCTTCGCCACACGCAATTCTGCTATCTTCATCCGCGGCACGTTAATCTGAATATCAATACGATCCAGCAACGGGCCGGAAACCTTTTTCTGATAACGGAACACCTCAAAGGCCGAGCACTGGCAGGCTTTTTCCGGATCACCGTGATATCCGCAAGGGCAGGGATTCATCGCCGCTACTAAAATAAATTTGCTCGGAAAAATCAAGCTCTGCTTGGCGCGCGCCACCGAAACTTTTCCGCTTTCCAGCGGCTGGCGCAAAGATTCCAAAAGATCACGTCGGAATTCCGGCAATTCATCCAAAAATAAAATTCCCCGATGCGCCAAGCTGATTTCTCCGGGTTTTGGATTAGAGCCGCCGCCAACCACCGAGACGGGCGAGGCGGTGTGATGCGGGGCGCGGAAGGGACGGAAGTTTATATATGGAAGGCCGGCCAGCGCTCCGGCAGAGCTGTAAATCTGAGTCATCTCAATTACTTCGGCCGCGTCCGGCTCGGGCAAAATAGAATTCAGGGCTTGGGCGAGCAGAGTTTTTCCGGTTCCGGGCGGGCCAACCATAATGATGTTGTGGCCACCGGCCGCGGCAACCGTCAGGGCACGCTTGGCGTGCTCCTGGCCTTTCACCTCGGAAAAATCAGGGAAATTTCCGGGAGAATTAGAATCCAGCTTCGTCGGCGGATGAGCTTTGATGGTCGCGCGTTCTTCCAAGTGATCAATTAAATCAGCGAGGTTTTTCACGGGAATAGTTTTTATGCCCGATACCATCGCCGCCTCCACGGCATTCACTTGCGGCAAGAAAACAGAATTGAATCCCAGCTTCTTCGCGAGACGCGCGATACTCAAAGCGCCATTCACCGGACGCAATTCCCCCGACAAAGCCAACTCGCCCACGAAAATTTTATCGCTGGCATCAAATTCTTTTATCTGTTTACTCGCAAGTAAATATCCGAGCGCGATTGCCACGTCATATTGCGAGCCGTTCTTTTTTATATCCGCCGGGGCTAAATTCACCACAATCTTCCGATTCTCGCGATTCGGCGCTTTTACTCCGGTATTTTTCAAAGCAGAATTCACCCGTTCTTTCGCTTCCGACAAAGCCTTGTCGGCTAAGCCCACAATATTAAAAGCATGAAGACCGACGTTGATGTCGGTCTCAACTTCAATAAGCTTCGCGTCGATGCCATCCAGTTCCGCCGCAAAAACTTTTGAAATGTTTGCCATAGTCCATCAAGTCTATAAAGTCCGTGGGGTTTGTAAAGATTGACAGAAAAAAAGTTCGTGACAAAAAATTCCCCGCGCAACCGCCTACCACTATCTCATGAGATAGTGGTATTATTTTCAGTACATGAAAAAACTAGAACAGTTTAAGTCTCGTGCGGAATGGGATCGGTTTATGTGGGATAAGGTGGTTGAAAAACTGGCCCGGGCAAAATCTAACCGCGAAGTGGAAGGGATTCTTAATAAACTCCTTGGAGAGCATGAGCGAAATTTGATGCTGCGTAGATTGACGACAATATTACTAATTCAAGATGGCTTAAGTTATTCGCAAATCGGAGAAGTGCTTTGGCTTTCCCCGAATACGATAAGTGCCGTCAAGAAAAGTCTGTTATCAAATAAATATTATTCTTGGAGAAGGTTGGCGCCCAAAAAAGGCTCACCTGCTAAACTAGCATTGCCGGATGAATCCATTGGAGAAAAATTCTTAATAAATTTAGGGGAATACATCGCAAATCTACAAATGGGGTACAGTGATCCAAAGTACCGTTGGAAATTCTTACGCCGATAACAACCCACCACTATCTCATGAGATAGTGGTTAATGTTTTGATAAAAAGGTTGGGGCATGTAATAATAGAGCCGGAACATTTCACTTAAGGAAACTGGTATGGGCACTAACTACCTGCGGATGGAGTACCTGATCGGGAAGATCGAAGAACCGAATCGCAGCGCTTGTATGAAATTGTATGAGGAAAATAGAAAGCTCTGGGAAAAATCTCCCGGCTCTTCGCACAATCATCAGGCCTGGGAAGGCGGCTATCTCGACCATATCACCGAAGTAATGAATATTGCGGTGAATATCTACGAATCTCTTAATGCGGTCCGCCCACTTCCCTTTTCTCTTTCCGACGCCCTCTTAGTGCTCTACCTGCACGATCTGGAAAAGCCGTGGAAGCACGTCGGGAAAGTGAAGATGGAGAACAAGGCGGCGCGACACGAATTCCGACTGAAGAAATCCGCGCAATACGGAATTCAGCTAACTGCCGAGCACCTCAATGGAATTAAATATGCCGAAGGAGAGATCGACGATTATTCGCCGAAGAAAAGATTTATGGGCCCACTCGCCGCCTTCGCCCACATGTGCGATGTCTGCAGTGCCCGAGTCTGGCACGACCATCCGAAAGAAAATCCCAATCTCTGGATGTACTCACAAAGATTCCGCTCCTAAACAAAACCGCCCCCTTCGGGGCGGTTTTCCTACTTTTTATCCATTTTGCAGAGACGGGATTCCGGATCAACTGCCAAAACTTCCGCTTCGATTTCCATTCCGCACTTCTCACATTTTCCGTAAGTACCGGTGGCAATCTTATCTAAAGCGTTTTTCACATCAATCAAGCGACCCTTCAACTCCTGCTCAATCCCTTTATTCTTGGAAAATTCTTCGGCCTCATCAGCTTCTTCTTCCGCGACTTCGCTTTCAGTGTCAGAACCAAAATCCACGACGCCCAAAGTCTTCATTTCTTTTACGATTTCATCCTGCTCCTCAAGAAGTTTCTTTTTTTGTTCGTCCCAGCTTTTATTCATAATAGTGTTCGCTAATAATTCTAATTTAAGCAAATAATGCTAATTTTGTAAATCGCCTCGTTAGAATTCGCATTATTTTGGGGCAATTCGCGTTATTCGCGATTACTAAAATCAGAGACCCAACAACGGCACCGCCGCTTTCAAGCCGTTATAGCTTGTGGCTAGAACGAAATAATCGCCGAGTAATCCATAGTTGAAGGCTGCTCCCGCTTGAGTGCCCACAGAATAACGAGTGGCTCGTCCATTAATTTGCCCATCTTTAAACGTCGCAAAGGATCCCGGAGGAGCAAGATAGAAACTTCCTAAATCCAAAACTCCTTCAATGCTCTTCATTATAGACACCAAATCTGCGGCATTCGCGCTCGCTTTTAATTTCGCCACATAAACAGGCCAGACGCCACTCGCATCATAATAAAGCATGGCGGTGAAATCTTTTTCAAAATATCCTCCATCCGCCAAAGCCGAGGCTACAGGAGAAACCGAGGAGAGAAAGGTCGGGAAAGGAACCTGCGCGCCGTTCTCAGAAATTTTCACCTCCTTCATCTGGCCTTCCGCTAATTGATTAAAGGACTCGCTCTGTAAAGCGGTCGCAATAGTCAGATATTTGTGATCGTTTAATTTCAATTCAACTTCGGCGGCCGGAGGTTTAACCAAATAACTCTTATGCGTAATCGGGCTAGCGACTACAGGAGGGGTATTAGTAACGGAACCCTTCGGCGGGAAAAGCAACGGAAAAACCACGAAATAAGAGAGCGCGCCCACGCCCCCCACGAAAACTACTGCCACAATAGCTAAAATAATATTTTTCACCAAACTGCTGTTGGATTTTACACCTGCGGGAATCGGCGAAGCTTCAAAGGTTTCCGGAGAAATAAAATCCGGACCACCAGCCGGTGAGCCTACTTTGCCTGTGGCGATTTTTACTTCTGGCCGCGAGGATCCGCCAGCTGGCGGAGGGGCTGGAGGATTCTTAGCCGGAGCTTCACTGCCTTTTGGTAATTCAAACGGGAACTTATTTTGATCATCCATATACTTACCAGTCTATCAGCGTTGGATTATCCTACAACCGAGAGACTATCCACAGAAAGTAATCGCTAATAATGCAAATTGAAGAGGTAATATTGCGAATTAAAAAAGCGCGGGTTGAGGGAAGAGAAAATCTTTGAGCAATTATTGCTGTACGCCCTTCAGCGAAAGCCCTATCTTTCCCATATCGGTCTTGATGATTTTCGCCTTCACCACCTGACCCATTTTCACTACATCTTCAACTTTCTTTACGAATCCGTCTTTCAGCTCGGAAACGTGAATCATTCCATCGCGGCCGGGAGAAAACTCCACAATCGCTCCGAATTCCAAAATCTTCACAATCGGGCCTTCCACGATATCCCCTACTAAATAATCTTTAGTGATAGCTTCAACTTCTTTATAAGCGGCCAAGGCGGTTTCTTTGTTGGGGCCGGCAATCAACACGCGACCATCCTGCTCAATATCAATAGTAAGAGCGCCGGTGCGTTCAATGATTCCATTGATGACTTTTCCTCCGGGGCCGATGACTTCACCAATCTGATCAGGAGCGATATCCAAACGCATAATCACCGGAGCGTATTGCGAAACTTCTTTGCGCGGCTTATCAATTGCCTTATTCATCACTTCCAAAATTTCTAAGCGAGCTTTTTTCGCCTGCGCCAAACCGTCAATCAACATTTTGTTGGTCAATCCATCAATTTTCACATCCATCTGCACAGCGCGCACGCCATCGGCGGAGCCGGCAACTTTAAAATCCATATCACCGTAGTGATCTTCCGGACCCTGAATATCAGTCAGCACTTTATAGCTGCCATCAGGAGCGGTCATCATACCCATCGCGATACCGGCGACGGCTTTTTTAATCGGCACACCGGCGTCCATTAGAGAAAGAACCGCGCCGCAGGTAGTCGCCTGCGAAGAGGAACCGTTAGACGACAAAACTTCCGAGACCACACGAATTACATATGGAAATTCGTCTTCTGTAGGAATCAAATTTTTCACCGCTTTTTCCGCTAAAGAACCATGGCCGATTTCACGGCGGCCTGGAGCGCCCACGCGGCCGGTCTCACCGGTAGAATATGGCGGGAAGTTGTAGTGCAACATAAAACGGCGCTCCACCATTCCACGCATGCTTTCCATTAGCTGTTCGGCTCCCGGGGGGGCGATGGTAGTTACCACCAAGGCTTGGGTTTCGCCGCGGATAAACAAAGCGGAACCATGAGCGCGCTGGAGCAAACCCACTTCGGCGTGCAAGTCGCGAATTTCATCAAGCTTGCGGCCGTCTGGGCGGATTTCTGATTCAATGATTTTTTTGTGCACCAAGTCGTCGGTGAATCTTTCAGATATCTGATTCGCCAACATCAAATCCTTTTCATCTCGGCCATCCGCTTCCAACAAAGCCTTCAAACCGGCCTGCACTTCAGCGAGCTTGCGATGTTGCTCGGCTTTATTTTTGATATACATCGCCTTTTCCAATTTTCCGTCGTTCAAATATTCCTGCACCATTTTAACCAGCTTTGCATCCGGCTCAGCGAGTTGAACACTGGATTTTGGTTTACCGATTTCTTTCACGATTCCATTCTGCCACTTAATCATCGCGGCGATTTCTTTCTGCGCTAATTCATAAGACTTGGCGATTTCGGATTCGTCAGCATCCACACCTTCCAACTCAATCATATTAATTTTTTCGGAAGTGCCGGAGACGAAACTCAAAAATCCTTTTTCTGCCGGCCAGACGGCTTTGATTTCGGAATCCTTCGGGTTGAGAGTAAGTTTACTGCCATCGAAAAGCATCTTGATTCCCGCTACTGGGCCGTTCCACGGAATATCGGAAATAGCGATTGCTGTAGAAGCGGTAAGTAAAGTAATAAATTCCAAATCAGTTTCGCCGTCAATTTCTAAAATAGTGACCACGACTTGGGTTTCGCGGCGCAAGCGGTGATCAAAAAGCGGGCGGATGGTGCGGTCGATAATTCTGCCCGACAAAATCGCCTCTTCGCCCGGGCGGCCTTCACGGCGCACAAAACGGCTTCCCAAAATTTTTCCAGCGGCATAAAAACGCTCTTCATAATCAACCGAGAGCGGGAAATAATCGGAATCTTTATCTTCCGAACCCATTACAGCGGTGACCAAGACGGTGTTGCCTCCATATTTTCCAATCACTGCGCCATTGGCCTGATGCGCCAAAGTAGAAACCTCAAGGCTTAAAGGCTGACCGGCAAATTCTGTTTTGAAAATCTTTTTTTGTAAATCCATTTTTTTATTTTCGTATTAAAGCTCTTGGTAATTCTTCGATTGCGATAAATCTATCGGCCTGCTCTTTCATTTCCGTTTTCGCTGTGCGGCTGAAGGCGGCTACTTCGACTACCCTGCCCTGGCCCCATTTCAGATAATCCACCAAGGGGAGGAAATCTCCATCTCCGGTAACCAGCACCACGACATCGAGAAATCCCGACATCCGGATGGCATCCACCGCCATACCCACATCCCAATCGGCTTTCTTCATTCCGCCGGGATAAACTTGGATATCTTTCATCCGAAGTTCTATGCCCGCTTCTTTCAATGCGTCAAAAAAAGCCGCTTCACCATCGCGCGCCTGCTTGGTTTCAGCTTCGGCGGCAGTACCTTCGGTTTTTACCACATAAGCGATGGCGCGGATTAATTTCCGGCCGGCCACTAAAGCGCGAACTAATTCTTTAAAATTAACCCTCGATTTATATAAATTTTTTGCTGAATGGTAAAGATTTTGGACATCTATGAAGATGCCAACTCTTTGTTCTTTATTAATCATATTTCTTTATACCTAATACTAAATACCGTATACCAAATACTATTTCTTCAGGCCGAGTTTTTTGACAACGCTGTTGTAGGTTTTGTTGTCGGTCTTTTCGAGATACGCCAAAAGACGGCGGCGCTTGCCGACCATCTTTAACAAACCACGGCGGGAGTGGTTGTCTTTTTTGTGCGTTTTTAAGTGATCAGTCAGCTCTTCAATCTGCTTGGACAACAAACCAATCTGAACCGCGGCCGAACCGGTATCGGTGTCGTGTACGCCGTGCTCTTTAATTACTGTTTTCTTTTTTCTGGAAGTTAACATGTTTATATTTTTTATTATATCTTACTTTTTCAACTTTAGGATGATGCGCTTTTCCATCGGCTTAACGGAATCGACTTTGAAGGTGTAGGACTTCCCTACCTCAATCTGCTTTTTCATTTCATCAATGCCGCCGAATTCGGATACGTGAATCAAGCCTTGGATATCGGCATCCAATCCAACGAAAGCTCCGAATGGGTTGAAGCGCAAGACTGTGCCGGAATATTCTCCGCCGGATTTGAACTTCTCTTCCGCCTTATCCCATGGATTCGGTTTCAAAGCTTTCAAAGAAAGGGAGACGCGACCGTCTTTAATTTCCACGATTTTCGCTTTTACAGCATCGCCGATTTTTACCACTTCTTTCGGATTCTCAATCAAGCGGTGATCCAATTCAGAAATATGGATTAAGCCCTCAATGCTCGGGTTATCGGCAAACTGGAAGAAAGCGCCGAAATCAGCCACGCCGCCGATGATGCCATCGATAATATCGCCTACATTATACTTAGCCAAAAGCTCTTTTACGTTCTCGCTCACGATTTCCCGCTCCGACAAGATTAATTTGTTGGCGCGAGGATTCACGTCGATGATCTTTGCCTTCAGTTCGGCGCCGATTAATTTCTTCAACTCTTCCAAAATTTTCGCCTTGTCGCCGTCATCTACTTTCGGGAAGTGGGAAGTAGAAAGCTGGGAAACCGGCAAGAAAGCTTTCAAGCCATTGATATCGGTCATCAAGCCGCCGGAATTTGCTCCTGTGATTTTTACCGCCACCACATCTCCCTTGTCTTTCAAATCTTTAATTTCCTGCCAAGCTTTTTGCTTTCCAACTTCACGAAGAGAAAGCTCCACATAGCCATCTTCATTTTCCGCATCCAAAACTTTTCCGGTGATAGTGTCGCCGACTTTGGCATTACGCAAAATTTCCTGCGCGTTCATCAGTTCGATTCCATATACTACGCCCGTGCCGAAAGAACCCAAGTCAAAATAAACCGCTTTCGGGGCTTTCTTAATCATTTTTCCATCCACTAAATCTCCATGCTTGAAGATAGTTATTCCCGCGCCTTCGGTTTTCAGAAAATTTCCGAGCTGAGAGTTTGTCTTGGTTACAGAAATCATTGTGTAAAAGTATAGCGGATGGCTTAAAAAAACGCAAACAGACTCGTGCCGGCAAGCTTCCGCGGACACACCATGGCTGGCTTCCTGCGAGCCAGCCTGCTTCTCTCTCGCCCCGACGGCTACTATATAAGTAGACCAAGCCCGTCGGGGTTCCGAGATGTTCCTTAGAAGCTCACCGGCACTAGCCTACAATTTTAAAGCCGGGGGGGTGGGGCTGGCGAAGTATGTAGCCGCCAGAAATCCGCGGCTTAATAGGATTTTCTATCCACGCCAAAAAATTTCCCGGAGAAATTATCTCCTCAAAAAGCCGACGACCTTATTTATCACCACCAGATATTGCCTCTAGCCCATTGCGTGCACGCTCAATAAGATCATCATACGTCAGCACTTCGATACCATGAAAATACGACATTATCCGCCGCAGATATTTTGGATGAACATCCGAAGTCGTCTTAACCCCATCGACTCCAGAGGCGACGCTTCTTCTTCCAATCAAAAGGATTCCCTTCGGTTTGTAATATCGTCCATAAGTATCCGGTAATATCTCCTCGCCGCTTTTATCATCTTTCTCCTGACGATACTCGCTGGTATAAAACTCAAGATATGCCATTAACTGGCCTAGAGCTTTAGCTGTGTCGTCTGCAATGTACTGGCGACCCATTTTATCAGTCCTTAAAACCTCAGCCGTTGGAAGTTTTATCTCTAATATATCGCTGAGCCCATCGATTCTTTTTAAGCGCCGATCGGGAATGCCGGAAGAGCCAGCTCCGCGGATATCGGCGCTTATATATTCTGGACCAAAAATCCACGGCGCCGAGGTGAGAAATTCTTGTATTACCAACTCATTAGCGCCTGAAGTGTTAATCAATTTTTCAAATTCGGTAATTACTGAGAACTTCTCCTCAATTTTTGTTCGTATCAAACCTTTCTTAATCAGATCTGGAAGGTCAAGTCCTGCCGTAAGATATCCATCCTGGAACAATTTAAGCAATATCTCCTTCCCAGCCTCGTCTTGAGCAAGGGCAACTAATTTAGCCTGTAGATCAGGGTCAAGTTTCAAATTGGCATCGAAACTAAGACGCCCGGCTGCTACCGCCGATAGATTTGTCTTCTGTAAAAAATCAATAAAGTCACGAAGTACAACTAGGTTTTTGGTGTCAATTCGGATTTCGACCTTACTATTCGGGTCAAGCACTCCCTTTTTCTTTTCATACCTTTCGATTTTTAGCTCAACCACCTGCCCACGTTGAGCAATATAGGCGGCTCTTATCTGTAGCCGAGCACCCTCATATAAAACCCGACTCCCGCCTTCCGGCTGATCTGCAACAACGCTGAAATACTTCCCGCTTTGACCCCGAAAATCTGATGCATATATTTTCCCGGGCAATTTTCCAGCGACATAGTCAGGTGCTGACGCCTCAACCAGTTTCATGCCCCCTATCTCTTTCGGTTGAATGTTTTCCATAGCGACAAAATAACACAAAAGACTGCTCATTGAAAATGTGGCCGAAATTTAGGGCAGAAAATTATTTTTGGTCCGAGATATAAACCACGCCCTCTATCAAAAGCGGCTCCACGACCGGAATGGTGTCTGCCATCTGAACTTCTACTTTCTCCGGTCGCTCAACGCTTTTTGCGATTTTTTCTAGCTCTTTGATGAATCTTAATAGGTTCATAAAAGAATTTGATTAATTGCGTCTTTAATAGAATTTTCGATGTCGCTCCAAAGAACCACGTCGTTTTCGACTGCCCTTAGAATCTTATTAGCATTCGCCCTGCCTATTTTCCGCCCGGCAACTCGCTCAATTTCTTTTTCCGTGATCACAAAAGTGATTTTATTCATGATTAAATCATTGATCACTTTCCGGAAAAGATCAAAAGGTTATTTCTTGTAAAGTACAAAGTGCGGGAGCTCATCGAGTCCGCTATACCTGAACATTTTATAGTTAGCGCGCCTAGCTTCCGGTGAAAGCGTATATTTCCTGAGGCTCCCCTTCGGAACGAACGGATAAAATCTAATTTCTTGATGCTGCCCTTGTTTGTCGGTCCATTTAAAATTCGCCATCATTGGCGGGGTCATAAAGCCGGATTTTAAAACTTTTTCCATAATTTCCCAACCGGCACCAAAAATTTCTTTTTTAGGCTAGAATTATTAGTTTTAACCTGCGCGCGGAAAGAACATCCAGTGCATTGCACATCGTAAAGGGGATAATTTTGCGGCAAAGACATTAACTTTTTCCCGCAATTCGGGCAAGGAATTAACTTTATTATTTCTTGCTCCCCCTTGTCTCCCGCAATCTTATTTCCAGCCATGACCGAATTAGATCATGGCGGATCTGGCTTTGCAATAAATTAAAGTCTACGTCGAAATTTTCTAACTATCCCAGTAACTTTTTGATTTGTTCTTGTACCGCTTTGTCGGCCTTCAGAACAGGTCTAGGAGATGCCACCGCGATAGCCCTCCCTTTTGCGTCAAACACATAGTCATCCTTATAAACACCATTGCATACCTGACATTGAGGAATAGAATTTTCTAACGATAAAGGCTTAAGAGGGTTCATGTGTCCCTGCTGTAGCGTCGTTCTTTTATCGGGCTCTAAAAAATTAGGCTTCCTTTCTTGCGAGCCGCATGTTGCACAACGAAAATCGTATACCGCCTTAAGCGATTCGAAATCTTTTGCGGCTAACCTGCCAGCTCTTTTCAGCGACTTAAAAAGAAATGATGGCTTTGGACTTTCTGTAGTAATTAGTATGTGATATCCACTAGGTACAGTCTCTGATTTCTCGGGCAGTTTATCGCCACGATTTAGGATATACCATCCATCACCAGCTAAATGACGCACCTGCTGGTCTTTGCCAATTTTCGGCATCACAGTCTCCACGAAAGATGAGATAGTATCTTTATGTACGGGTTTGCCCTGATATTTTCTTAAAAAAATTAACCACAAAGCTTTTGTGGTATTCCATTTTGGAAACCTTACTCCATATTTTGCAAGATATGTTGCGTGTTCTACTTCAAGCTTCCTATACCAATCCTCAATCTCCTCTGGAGACATAAAGGTATGGCTGCCCTGTTTATCTATTTTTTTCATGAGACTTTAATCTTTCCGCTGAGGCTTCAAAATATTTTTTTTCAATCTCAAAACCGATAAATTTCCGGCCAATACCTAGAGCGGCAACACCAGTTGTTCCACTTCCCATAAATGGATCGAGAACAATTTGCCCCGGAACACTAAATATTTCGATAAGACGACTCATCAAATCTACAGGCTTTATTGTCATATGGTCAATAGTTTTCCGGGCTCCGGTTGTTTTTTTGTAGTTAAAAATCGTTGTCGGTTGATCGTCAAAGTCAGTTTTAATAAGTCCCGTCTTCCATTTCATCCAATTATCTACAAAGGTTCCGTCTTTTGGTTTTTGAGCCAAAAGAATTGCCTCAAATTTTGGACGTAATTGTGGCGTCTTTCTATTCCCCATCTCCTCAATAATGCTTCGCTTTCTATCGGGATCAATTTTCATTTTATTAACAAAGTGATTTTGAGTGAACGCCTTTCCTTGTCCGCCACTATGCTCCCATGCCAACATATCGCGTATTTCAAATCCGGCATTTTCTGCAGCAATGGCAATTCTATGGAATAATCGGCCTTGCGAGAAGGAAACCAAGAAACCACCTGGCTTTAAAACACGCGAAGCCTCAACGGAGACTTGATTAAAAAATTTCTCAAGTCGTATCCCTTGCTCAGGATCGAACTTCATACCTACCGGAAGTCCTCCAATCGTGCCCGCCTTAGATACTTTATTTTTTAAGCTCTTATCTGACCAATTGTTATCCATCCCATCAAGAAAATAGGGCGGATCTGTAGCAATAAAATCGACGCTATTGTTTTTAAGCAAACGAAAAGCCTCCATGCAATCAGAGTTATAAATAGTGGCATTGCCTATCTTCTTAATGGGGTTCTCCATCGCCTTGGCTACTTCTCCAATTATAACAGTTTCGATAGCTGAACTATCTCTCAAACCAAAGTTGGGGTCTTTAAAAAAATCTAATGAAAGTTGTTGGATCATGATAAACAAAAAATCGGAAACGACTCGTCCGACTTAGTGAAAGTATGTTTCAACTTTCTATTAAACCGGAGATTATTAGGTTTATAATTGGTTGAGTATCTCCGATAATGACGAGTCTTATTAACTAACGCTTAACTTAATTTGGGTTTCTTGATGACATATATAACTTTGCCGCTGACGAAATAATTTTCGTTTTGGCCGATATAAATTGGGGGGTATTCTTCGGTCGACTCCGAGAGAAGCATGATTAGCTTATTTTTTACGTCACGGAAAAATTTCTTGATGTTGGCGACGTTGTCTATAATAGAAAGCACATAGTCGCCGTTGTGGGGGCTTTTCTGCTTCGGGTCAACAATCACATAGTCCCCTTGCTCAATAGTGCGCCCGGCGATTTTTGCTCTGTTCATAGAATTTCCAAAAGCCTTGATGGCAAAAAAATCGCCGATAGCTTTCAAGCCAAGGACGTTTTTAGAAATCTTTAAGTAGCCCTCAATGTTTTGATCGGCAAAAATAGTGGCCGGGCCGCAATTGGCCGTGCCTAATACCGGTATAGATAGAAGCGAAGAGATGGCGCCTTTTCCGCCAGAGGCGGGTAAACCCGCAGGCGCGAATAACCCACTCTTTACTCTGGTAATTGTCTTATTCTGCCAATCAACCGAGATTAGGCCCTTTTTCTCCAACTGGAGAATGTGGTGCTTAATTTTCTGCGGATACTGCTCCCCCACCATCTTGGCGATCTTCCGGAGGCTGCTTTTTGAAAAATCAATCTTCGTGAGAATTTTTAATAATTTAGTTTGTAGGTCGTGCATGAAATAAATTTATCAAATGCACCGAACCCGTCAAGAAGTATTTATCCCCAGAATCATACAATCTTGACACTGATAAAAACTACAACGGAATCCCAAAAAAGTGTTTGAGGGTGTAAATCCAGTCTTCGTCTTGGGCGCCGTCTTTTGATTTTGGTAATTTCCTACTTTCTGTGTTATTTTAAGAATGCAGTACAACTGAATAGGAGGTATCTAGAGTGGTGGCGAGAGAATTGGCTCAATGACCCACCCGGCAACCTGCGAAAGTAAGGTGCCAAATCCAACCAAGGGAGCGCTCTGCTCTCACGGAAAGATGCATAGTCGAGCGTCTTTCCTCATTACAAACGAGGATTTTTTATTTTATGGAACAAAATTTTATTTTGATTCAGGACGGTAAAAAGAAGATTTATGAGATACCAGAAGAAGATATCGGCAAGTTTAAGCTTCTAGGCAGCGCGGGCGGCTTCTCGATCGGTTTTTGTTTGTACATCGGCAGTAAACACTCCGAGAACTTCCTTGACCGAGTATGCGGCTACCGTATTGAAAAGAATGGCTTCGGAGAAATGATGAACGAAGCGGCTCGGCAGGCAGGGCTTCCGGCGCGCCATCAAGAGAATATAACCGTCAGCTTTTACGAGGAAAAAACAAACAATTAAAACAAATAAAATCTAAATATATGAATGAAGAAAAAGTATCGTGCGAAATACCGAGGGGGTTATATAAGTGTGAGCTGTGTGGCGAGTATAAAGGAGGGGTAATGGAGAAAGACTTAGATTGGGACGGATTTTTTAATAAAGAGGAGGCGGAAAAGAGCGAGGAATATCTCGGCGTGTCTTGTCTTTGCGATGGCATCTTATGCCTAAAGTGCAAAAAAAATAAGATCCATAGACCCATCTCTAATTCATACTATGCTGACACCAATACAATTGAGCACCACCCGTATTTTTCGGGGATGATGGGCTGCGCTGAATGCAGGGAGAAATAACCCGTGAAAGACGGGATTACATTCCCCTTTCTTTATCGCCCGCCTTCAGTTGTATTATCAATCCTTCAAAGAGAAAATCCGAATGATCTAGAAGCTTCCCTGTCTTCAACTTTTTCAGACCTGCACTGCTCACCTTCCGCTAATCCAAGTAGGGTCAGCTCAAAAAAGAATAACTTCCACCCTTCGGCCACGCCAACTTCGTCACCTTTAAGTATGCCCGTCGCAGAACCGACTAATACGCCATTCACAAATTTATCTCCTGTGTATGAGAGGGCGGGTATTTTTATGGTAATGACCACATTGCTATCACCGCCATACAAGTTCCTGTAGGTCATACGCCACTCCGCTTTGTTTTTGGAAAGAGAACGGAGGTCGGGGTTGTATACCGCACTTCCCATAGTTCTTGACCCATCAGGTTCGTCTCGAAAGTTAGCAAAAACAATATTCTCTGGGAACATCCACATTGCATCCTTGCCTTCTATGGATAAGTGTTGCGGGCAGTACCCAAATAGCACTCCTCGCTTGACTGCTTCTTTCGCTTTCTTTTTGAACTCTTCGGTAATTTTCATTTTTTTATTTCTTAAGTTTGTAATGTTTTCATTCCCGACAGGAAATAAAAGTTTTGCTTTGTTTAGTATCGGACCAGTTTCAGACCAAGCGACATTCCGAGCAGAAAGAGTATTCCCAACTCCATCAGCTTGTAGGTCATCCTGATACAGAACTTTTTCCAGTATTTTTTGTGATTGAATTTCTTCATACTGATTTTTTATTTATTCCCCAGCGCTTTTGTTGCGGGCCAGGCAAACAAAAAAGCGGCTAAGAGATTTAATCGAGCTCGACTAGCTCAATGAAATCTCCCAACCGCCTTTTAGTGGTTAGTCGTTTATATCTTGTGGCTCCCCGCAGATTTCCCAGATTGCCTACCCTTTCGGGAGAGATAAACGGTCCGAATTAATGGCTCGGACTACCCTTTTTATAATCTATCGAGGTACGTTCTTAAAATAGCATACTCGGAGGCAAAATGCAACCTCCGCCTAATTTCCCCTAAGATTACATACCACGGACTGAATCCATATCAACGTCGCCGTTCGCTACTAGCTCTTGGAGTGCTTCGTCCAGATTTTCAAAATCGTCAATATCGCCCGGTTCGATTACACCTTCTTTGACTAATTCAAGAATTTTTTCAGAATCCATGTGTTTTATTTATTTGGTTTTTGCCCGCCTTTGACTGTGTATAGCGCCCACAAAACAGAATCCAATAATTTCGCCTCCGAAAGAAGATTATCTCTCCATTGAAAACTCTCATTCTCTGCCTTGTTCTGCAAATCGATTCTCAACCTTACTAAATAATCTATCATCTCACTATTTCCCAGCGCCTCAACAAAATTTCTTTTTAGCTCATTATAAATCTCTACCCGATTTCTGACTTTTTCTTCCAATATTTTCGAATAAGTCGGCGTAGACAAGCCTAGAACAGAGGAAATGTTCCTATCATAGATTGGCAAATTTACGTTCATTGTATGAAGTAATTTCGTCGCGAAACTCAAAAACAATCGATGCCGATTGGAAACAGCATATAAATTCTTAAGAATTTTTTCTAAGTCACAATCCTTTTCTGAGAGTAGTTGAAAAAACTCATCCTGCTGCTGCTTATTTAGACCAGTGGGACCATTTAAAACATAAAAGCGACAGAATCGACGCCTAAACTCGTCATCTATGATGGTATTACTAAACCTTTCTCTAATGAAAAAATAACTACTAAAATGATCCCAATCGCGCGAAGATAGAAGCTGTATGATTTCTAAGTTGTACTTCTTAAGATTTTCTAGAATTTCTGGAAGATTCATGCGCGGAAAGATTATCCCAAATTTTAAGCTAAAATTCAAACCTTAATCCGCCTTTCCAACAGCGAAAATAGTTTTTGAGCAGCATATCTCGGAGGCAGTTCAAGCGGGTTTTTGGTTATAATATCTCTTTAACCAAAATTGAACTGCCGAGAGAAAAGAGCATTTTTGGCGCTGGCCAAAAAGAGCTCTGGTGATGCGAGAGAACTATTCTCGCACTTTAATATTCATTTTCGCCAAATTGGTTTCCACATCATCGAAAGCCAGATCCATATCCGGGTGGCGTTGGCCGAAATCCGGCTTCTCAATAATTTTTACCAGATCGGAAATATTTAATTTTCCAGCGATCTCTTTCGCATAATCTACTCCCCCGCTGGACCAGAGATAGACTTCGTCGCCGTTTTTGCAAAACCATCGGAGAACATTCAACAAATCTTCATTGGCAACTGACCGACCGTTGGCGTGGTCAACAATCAATAAAGTGCCGTCGATATCAAAAGCGATTTTCATTTCCAAATTTTACCACGAGAAATTAAACTAGTTCCAAAATGGAACTAGTTGGTTTTTTGAGCGACCAAGAGTTATCCACATTCTACCTTGACATACGCTATTTTACTTGCTATATTTGCAATAAGATCACCACGAAAAAGCCCCTATAAGGTTTCGTCCTTATGGGGCCTTTTTCTTTTTAGGCTACTTTGCTCACTACTTATAAATTTTATCTCGTGGGCCTACCTCCAACAGAAAAATTTCCTTTTCGTTGAGAAATTTTAATATAATTCTATAGTTACTCACTCTCACTTTGTGTTTCCCAGACAATACTCCGTGCAACGGCTCTATTTTTGCCTTGCCATTTTCCAGTCTCACTAACTTCTTTTTAATTTGCGCTTGGACAGCCCGATCGAGCTTTTTAACAGAATTCAAAAAAACACTACCAAAACGCAGTATATACATAGGATATTAGGAAAGCGCTTTCAAAAAAGACTTAGGGTCGAAGCGATATTTTACCCCCTCTTCTTCGGCCTTAAGGATTTTCTTAACAAACTCCGGACGGTACTCACCCTCTGGATCTTTAATTCCCTTCAAAAACGGAGTGACAAATTCTCTAATCAACTCTTGTTTTAGCTCTCTTTTCAGCTCCTTTTTTAGCTTTTGAATGGTAGCTGTAGTCATGATTTTATTATACCAGATTCTATCAGAAAAATTTTCTAAAATCAACTGCCAGCATTCCTACATCTTGAGTTGGAAAAATCGGAAAACTAATGTAAAATACTAAAATGGTTATCAACTATTGCGGAGAGAAGTGTTTCAAGATTCAGAGCGGGAAGGTCTCGCTCGTAGTTGATCCTCTGCCTCGTTTTAAGGGCGACATCACCTTGCTGACCGGCCCGTGGAAAGACAGAGCGAAAGAATGGCCGCCGGTTGTGGGGGAAATTTACGGCCCGGGTGAGTATGAAATGCTGGAAGTAGAAATCAGCGGCTTTCCGATGAAAGGCACTCAAACTGCCTATACATTAGTAATGGAAGAAATCCGCTTATGCTTCTTAGGCGATGGCGGCGAAGAAATTGACCCTACTATACTAGAAAAGCTCGGAGAGGTGGATATTTTGTTTGCCCCGTCGGGAATTAGCGCCAAAGGAATCAAGCAGATACAGCCGAAGATTGTGGTTCCTTTTTATAAGAAGCCAGAGCAGTTAAAAGAATTTATGAAGGAAGTGGAATCAAAATCTGAGCCGCAGGAAAAGCTGGTGATTAAAAAGAAAGAAATTACCACCGGCACGAAGATTGTTGTTCTTAAAGTTTAATATATATAGAAGATGCCCCAATCCTTGCGAAATTTCGTAGCGAAAGTCCGGAATTCAGACGATACCACCAAGAAATTCTGGGTGCTGCTCTGCAGTGTGATTTCGATGTTTTTCGTGGTGTCACTTTGGCTGGCGTATATAAATGTAAGCATCGCCAGAATCCCCGGCCCTACTTCCAGCCGTTCACTCGCCGGAGTCAGCGCGCCGGTAGAAGTTGAGGAGGAATTAGAAAATCCGGGATTCTTTTCAATTTTCGCCGCAGGCACTAAAATAATCTTCGACGCGCTGAAGGAGCGGTTAGCGGTAAAAAATGATATTGTAATCAGCAAGCAGGAAGTGAATTTTGTGGCGGAAGGCATCGAACCCGTAAAACCTACGGTTTTGCGGTAGAAAGTAGAATCTAGTAAATAGAATTTATGCCGAAAAATAAAGAACCAAAGAAAAATAAAAAATCCGAAGCGGGCAAGCCCGAAGAAACTAAAGCGGTTGCGCGCGTGAATGTGGAACGCCGCGAAATCAGCACCGAGCTGCAGGAGTCTTATTTGGACTATGCGATGTCGGTCATCGTGAGCCGCGCTTTGCCGGATGTGCGCGACGGCATGAAGCCCGTGCATCGCCGTATCTTGTGGACAATGTGGGAAGCCGGATTGACGCACAGCGCCAAATTCCGAAAATCCGCCACCGTAATCGGAGACGTGCTTGGTAAATATCATCCGCACGGAGATATGGCGGTTTATGACGCTTTGGTCCGTATGGCCCAAGAATTTTCACTTCGCTACACATTAGTAGACGGCCAAGGTAACTTCGGCTCCGTAGACGGTGATTCAGCTGCCGCCTATCGTTATACCGAAGCTCGGCTTTCCAAAATTGCCGAAGAAATGCTTTTTGATATTGATAAAGAAACCGTAGATTGGATTCCTAACTATGACGGTACCCGTGAAGAGCCGAAGGTTCTGCCGGCTAAACTGCCAAACTTGCTGCTAAACGGAGCCGTGGGTATCGCCGTCGGTATGGCGACCAGCATTCCACCAAACAATTTAGTGGAGCTGGTGGACGCGACCCTGCACTTGGCCGACAACCCCAAAGCCGGAGCGCACGATTTAATGGAATTCATTCAAGGCCCGGACTTTCCAACCGGCGGCGTTATCTATGACAGAAAAGCGATTATCGAAGCCTACACTTCCGGCCACGGCACAATCACGATGCGGGCAGTAGCCGAAATTAAAGAAAGCCAGGGGGCGCGGGAAGGCCAAACGATTGAAATCACGGAAATCCCTTATCAGGTAAATAAATCTGAATTAATTATTAAAATTGCCGAGTTGGTGACCGACAAAAAAATCGAAGGTATCCGCGACATCCGCGATGAGTCCGACAAAAACGGCATCAGCATCATTATTGAAATGAAATCGAGCGCGACTCCGCAAAAAGTGCTGAATCAATTGTTTGAATACACCGATCTCCAGAAAAACTTTAATTTGAATATGATTGCGCTCGCCGGCGGCGTGCAGCCAGAAATTATGTCGGTAAAGGATGTGTTGGCGGCTTTCCTAGCCCATCGGAATGAAGTGGTGGTGCGCCGCGCCCAGTTCGATTTAAAGAAAGCCGAAGAGCGCGCTCACATTTTGAGAGGCTTAGCGAAAGCGCTTTCTATTATTGATAAAGTAATCGCCACAATTAAGAAATCTAAGGATCGCGATGATGCCAGAACGAACTTGATGAAGAATTTCAAATTCTCCGAGATTCAGGCCAACGCTATTTTGGAAATGAAGTTGCAGACCTTGGCGAATTTGGAAAGAGCGAGAATTGAAGATGAGTTAGCGGAAAAAGAACGAATTATCGCCGAATTAACTTCCCTTTTGAAGAGCCCGGCCAAAATCTTGAAGGTAATTAAAGACGAATTAGTGGATGTGAAAACCCGCTTCAACAGCCCCCGCAAAACCAAAGTAGTGTCCGGCGGATTAAAAGACTTCCGAGAAGAGGATTTGATTCCTCAAGAAGAAACGATTATCACTCTCTCGCAGGGTGGCTACATCAAACGTGTTCCTCCGGCGTCATTTAAGACCCAGAACCGCGGCGGCAAAGGATTGATTGGATCAGATGTGAATGATGAAGATTTCCTCACCCACTTTATGGCCGCTGACACTCACGACAACATTTTGATTTTCACCGACCGCGGCCGCGTGTTCCAAACCAAAGTTTACGAAATCCCACCGGGCACCCGAACCTCCAAGGGCAAACCGATCCACAATTTCCTGGAAGTCCCGACCGAAGAGAAGGTCAACGCAATAATCACCTACGGAAAAGCCGACGAAGGCAATCTCGTGATGGTGACTCAAAACGGCATGATTAAAAAAACCTCTCTGAAAGATTTCAGCAACGTGCGGAAAACCGGAATCATTGCGATTTCTTTGCAAAAAGGTGACGCCTTGCGTTGGGTTAAACTCTCTAGCGGTAGCGATGAAGTAATCACCACTACCTCCAAAGGGCAGGCTATCCGATTTAAAGAATCCCAAGTGCGGGAAATGGGCAGGACGGCCGCGGGCGTGCGGGCAATCCGATTAAAATCGGGTGATCAGGTCAGCTCAATGGATCTCGTGAATAAGAACGTGAAAAATGCCCGATTGTTGGTAGTAATGGCCAACGGATTCGGAAAATTAACTCCAATCGGACAGTATAAAGTGCAGAGCCGCGGAGGTTCGGGCGTGAAAACAGCTAAAATTACTTCGAAGACAGGAGAGTTGGTAGCCGCTCAATTAGTAGACGCCGAAGAAGAATTGCTGGCCTTGTCCGCCAAAGGGCAGATTATCCGCACTCCTCTCTCCACAATCCGCCTCGCCAGCCGCGCTACTCAAGGAGTCAGAATAATGTCACTGAACGCAGGAGATAAGGTTGCCGGCATAGTCTGTTTGTAGTCCCAAGTCGTTAGTTGTTAGTCGTAAGTCTTTTGTCGTGTGTGAGATGTTATAATTAGTTGGTAGATGTCATTCACAAGAAATCAGGTAATTATTTTAATAATGGGACTGGCGCTAGTCGCCGGAGTAGTCTTTCTTTTGATTTATGGCTCGCAGAAAAACTCCAGCGAGCTTTCCGGCACAATAAATTTCTGGGGAGTTTTTGATTCCCCCGCCGCTATGGGCGAAGTGATTAGTGCCTATCGCGCCACCCAACCAAAAGTTGATGTGGTTTACCGGCAAATTGATCCGAATAGTTATGAAAGTGAACTAATTAACGCGCTCGCGAGCGGCAGAGCTCCGGATGTGATTATGTTTCATAATTCTTGGCTGCCTAAGCATATTAATAAGATATTGCCGTTGGACCCTGCTCAAATTTCTATTCCTCAATATCGAGAGCTCTTCCCGCAAGTTGCCGAGCAGGACTTCGCCCCAGACAACGCGGTCTATGCCCTTCCTTTATATATCGACACCCTCGCTCTTTTCTACAACCAAGACACATTCGACAACAGCAGCATCGCAGTGCCGCCGAAAACTTGGGGCGAATTTGAGAAATTGATTCCCAAGCTACGCCAACTCGATAAATTAGGCCGCATTCAAAAACCCGCGGCGGCTATCGGCGGCTCCAACCGAAGCATCAACCGAGCGCCCGATTTGTTGAGCCTACTGATGCTTCAAACCGGAACAGAGATGGTGAGCAAAGACTTCTCTCGGGCTAACTTCTCTTCAAAAGAAGGCATAAATGCTCTCAATTTTTACACCAAATTTGCCAACCCAATCAGCCCCGCCTTTACTTGGAGCGACTCATTCGGCTATTCGCTAGACAGCTTCTCCGTGGGCGACACGGCAATAATGTTTAACTACGGCTATCAAGCGCCATACCTGAGAGACAAAAACCCCTTCCTGAATTTCCGAGTCATTCCGATGCTTCAACCCGATGACCGCTCTCAAGAAGTGAATTACGCCAACTATTGGGGCTTAGCGATGACGGTAGCCGCGCAAAACAAACTAGTAGCCCAAGATTTCATTATAAAAATCACTACAGACCCCACAATCGCCGAACGATACCTAACCATTACCAAGCGCCCACCCGCATTGCGTTCGCTGATTAATAAATACATCAACGATCCGGAAATCGGAACCTTCGCCCGCCAAGCTCTCACTGCCCGCTCTTGGCCGCAAATTGATAGCGTGGAAATTGATAAGGCTTTTTCGGAAATGATCTCGGCGGTCTTAACCAACCGGCTTTCTTCCCAAAGAGCCATCGAAGAAGCCGCCGGAAAGGTTTCCCAGTTGATGGATCAGAGAGCTAGATAAGTATTATGTATAAAGTATTAAGTATTAAGTATTGGATGCGGGGAAAGGGAATTATCAAGATTCGCCCAGTTTTCTTTTCGTTTATTCTATTTTCTACTTTCTGCTTCCTACTACTCGGTGCGCCGGCATTAGGCGCTGAGCCAATCAAGCTAACCCCGAATTGCAATGCAGCCCTTCCTCCAAACACCGTACCTGGAGGCACACCGGAAACGACACCGTGCAACGTATCTGCCTTTATCGTCTGGGTGAAGCAAATCATTAAGTATATGTTTATTGTTTCCGTGCCTATCGCCACGGCATTTATCGTTTACGGGGCATTTGTTATGATGAAGTCTGGAGGTAATCCCGGTGAGTTCGCAAACGGCAAGAAAGTAGTTTTGTCGGCCATTATCGGCATTGTGATAATGTTTACCGCCAACATAGTCGTATCCACGATAGTCAACGCATTAACGGGAAGTTCGGAATATTATAAAAAACTCTAAAATATGAAAATTCCTAAATATGTCGGGATTGTAGCATTAGGTTTATTGCTGGTTTCAAATTTTGCTTTTGCACTCCCTGGCGAAGGCACGAATCCCCCATCTAACAGCCTTAACCTCTCCGACATCGACCCCCTAAAAAATGTCACCCTGATGGGATTAATCGACCGTATCGTTGGCTTTGCCATCGGATTTATCATCGCCATCTCGGTACTCTTCATCATCTATGCCGCCTATCTCTATATGTTTGCCGGTGGAGACCCGAAAAATGTAACCCAAGCTAAAGCCATCATCCAATATACCGTGATTGCGATTATCATCGCCTTGATGTCGCAGGCAATGGTAAAAATAGTGATAGAGCTTCTTGGTGGAACACCGGCTAAGTAATTTGCTATAATTAAACAATATTCAGAAAGGTCGCCTAAATTCAAAAAAATTAATGAAATACTTAATAAAAACAATAATTGCAATCTCCAGCCTTGCTCCGTTGATGGCTTTCGCCGATATTAGCGGGATTCCCACTGGTATCAAAGCCGGGACTACCAACTTAGGTAAGTTAATTAGCGACGTTTCCGGATGGGCAACTGGCCTTTTGATCGCGCTTTCCGTATTGTTCGTGATCTACGCCGCGTTCTTGTATTTGACCGCCGGTGGAGACCCGAAAAATGTAGAGAACGCTAAGAACATCATCATCTACGCCGTAATAGCTATCGTAATAGCTCTGATGGCAAACTTGGTGGCCAGCATCGCGAAGGGATTAGTAGGCGCTACTGGATAAAACCTCATTGCGGAAATAGAAAAACCCCTCCGATTACTCGGAGGGGTTTTGGTTTAATCTAACGCACCGTCACCGTCAACTTCTTGTCGGGCTCTTCAACCAGCATGCGGAATACTTTCTTCCTCAAGCCGTAGTCTTTGAACTCCTTGTCCGACTGGCTGACCTTCATGATTGTGTCGTCCTTGAACCAGATATAAAAATGATCTGGTCCAGGATTAACAATCGTTTCGAAATCTGAATCAGTCGGCATAACGATCTCACGGGACCAGACCCCGGACTTGAGATCAACAATGGTCGGCTCCGCGCCTTTTGGAATCCAGAGCGGCGCTTCCGCACTTTTCGGCATCGCCCTGACCCGGTCAAATTCCGGACTCCGGCTCGCCTCTCCGTTCGGATTAACGAATCCCGACTGCGCCATCTGGGCAGAGTTCCCAGGCCTCGAAGTTCCAAAATCGCAACTCACGGGATTCGCAGAGAAAAAAAGAAAGGATACAGCGAAGATCAGAATTACCCAGAGGATCTTGAACTTGTAGAACTCGATGATATGGGGGTCATTCTTTTCGTAGTGAATCATGACTTGTCTCCTTGTTTGGGGTTTTACTGCGATGTTTTCAATGGAC